>JAGWZT010000173.1 GCA_018971925.1 Lysobacteraceae bacterium
TCTGGATGGGGTGTGGCCGTCCCATTCGTGGAACAGTGTGTTCCCGCCCCTGCACCTTCCCATGGCGCACAATGCCATCGCTTGATCCAGGTGCCAACGGAGCCCCACCTATGCACCGATCGGCACCATGATGTTTGGCGGAGGGTTTGCGCATGAGCATCTGCAACGCCGAGCGTTCCATCAGCAACCCCGCCTCGGGGTCCGCCAATCGCAGTCTGTTCATGGCGCTCGCCGATCTGCCTCGAATCATTGCCATGCTGAAGAAGGCGATGCCCCGACTGCATTGGATGGTTCTGTTGCTCGGTGCGGTCACATTGAGCGGTTGTGCGCTGACGCCGCGCCGCCCGCCGCCACCGGACTTGATCAACGACGCCGCGCCCGACGGGTTCACGTCCGACATCCGCATCCTGACCGTCGATCGCGCCCGTTTCGCGCAACAGTCGCCCATCGTGATAAGCGACATACGCCGTGCGGCCGGAAAACAGCCGATCAACATCCTGGTCCTGTCCGGCGGCGGCGCCAGCGGTGCGTTTGGCGCAGGTGCATTGCTGGGACTGACCCAGGCGCATGCACGCCCGCAGTTCGAGCTGGTGACCGGCGTCAGTGCCGGCGCCCTGATCGCGCCGTTCGCTTTCCTCGGTCCCGACTGGGACCCGCAACTGCGGAAGGTGTTCTCCGGCGGCGACATCGAGCACCTGCAGCATTCAATGACGCTGGGGCTGCTCGCCCGGGTCCTGTTTCCACTCGGTACCGGCCGCAGTTCGCTGGCCGAGCTGGTCGACCACAACGTGACCGACGCGATGATCGACGCGGTGGCACGCAAGGCCACGCAAGGCAACAAGCTGTTCGTCGCCACCACCGATCTGGACAGTCAGGAAACCATGCTGTGGGACATGTCGGCCATCGCATTGCACGGCGGACCCGCAGCGCACGCCCTGTTCCGCAAGGTGCTGATCGCGTCGGCCAGCATCCCGGGCGTGTTCCCGCCGGTGCTGTTCCACGTGCGCGACGGAAGCAAGGTCTATGACGAGATGCACGTCGATGGCGACGTCACCACGCCGTTGTTCGCCGCGCCGCTGATCGCGCACATCCTCCCGTGGGAGAATTCGGAACTGAAAGGGGCGAATCTGTACGTGATCGTCAACGGCCGCCTGGCCATGCAGCCGGTGGAAACACCGGTCAACACGATCAAGGTCATGGCAAGCAGCTTCTCGGCCCAGCTCACCTACAAGACGCGCGATGCGCTGGGGTTGATCCTGGACCTGACGCGCCGCGACCACATGAACTTCCTCCTCACCGAGATTCCGGTCGAGTATCCGTTCGGAAACTTTCTCGACTTCAGTCGCGGACACTTGAACAGATTGCTGGACTACGGCGAAGGCTGCGCAGCACAGGCGCAGCTTTGGACCACACCCGAACAATCGCTTCGCCACAACCTGAGCCGCTACGCCGACGAGGCGACGATGCGAACCGCCTGTCCCGGCGCGTCGCTGCAAGCTTCACGGTGATTCATCTCCACGGGGCAAGGCAGGTCAACGTTCACATCAACCTCGCATCCGGAGCGTTTATGAAAGACACAGGTATCAACCCGAGGGCGGCACCCAGCGGAACCGGCTGCGCGGAGTGCACGAAGGCGGGACAGTGATGGCTGCATTTGCGCCGCTGCGCGTTCCCAGACGACAAGCGCACTTGCTGTCGGTTGGGAGCAGATCAGTGAGGGAACCTCTGATCATGCTGCATGTTCGTTACCCAAGAATGGCGAAGCGACACCCTGGAGGACATGCAAAATCAGAGCGTCCCTAGACGAGCGAGGCTTCCAACGTGATTTGCGTATTCAACACTTTCGAGACGGGGCAGCCCGCCTTGGCTTTCGCCGCGATCGATTGAAACGTCGCGTCGTCGATCTTCGGAATCTTCGCGCTGAGTACAAGACGCGAGGAGGTGATCGCGTACCCATCGGACACTTTTTCGAGCGTGACCGTCGCGTTCGTGTTCATCTGATCGGCCGTGTAACCGGCCTCCCCCAGCGCGAGCGACAGCGCCATGGTGAAACACCCGGCATGCGCAGCGGCGATCAGTTCCTCCGGATTGGTTCCGGGGAGCCCCTCGAAGCGGCTTCCGAATCCATAGGGATAAGCCTTGAGCGCGCCGCTCTGGGTCGATATCGCGCCCTTCCCTGCCTTGACGTCACCTGCCCACGCGGCTGATCCGGTGCGGTTGATCTTCATGGCTCGCTCCTGTCGTGGACTTCAGGATCACCGATCATAAACTTCGCCGGTACCGCTGCCAATCGCACCCTTGAACTGGCGCGGCGTTGCGTCGGTTTTTCGACGCGAGTCAAAAGCAGAGGCACACTCAGGCGCGTGCGCGCCTGCCGCGCTTCCTGCCGGCGTTGGCCTTGCCGGACTGCCGGCAGTGAGCGGCCATGATGGCGTCGACCAGGCCGGGGAAGCGCTTGTCAACTTCGGCGCGGCGGGAAGTGTTGAGCATTTCCACGCCCTGCCGCTCACTGCGGATCAAGCCGGCCTCGCGCAAGATGCGGAAGTGTTGCGAGAGCGTGGATTTGGGTACGGTGCGCTCGTTGATTCGCTGAAAATTCGCGCACGACCGCGCCGTCTCGGTGTTCACCAGGCCGACATAGATCGCCATGCGTTCGGGGTCGGACAGCGCGTGGAGAATGCCCTCGACGGTGATGTTGTCGACGGAGGGATGGGTGAATGGGCGCATCCGGTCATCGTACCAGCCCTTGAAAGACTGCCTGTTAGTTCATAAGTCGCGAACTACGGGATTACAGAACCCGTTTCCTCCCAACAGAATCAGGATGTGTCATGAGCAAACTCAAAGGCAAGGTTGCAGTCGTCACGGGTGCTTCCAAGGGCATCGGCGCCGGCATCGCCAAGGCGCTCGCTGCTGAAGGCGCCTCGGTGGTCGTCAATTACGCGTCCAGCAAGGCAGGCGCCGACGCGGTCGTCACCGAGATCGGCAAGGCCGGCGGCAAGGCGGTGGCCGTGCAGGGCGACGTTTCCAAGGCGGGCGACGCCCAGGCGATCATCGAGGCCGCGGTCAAGCATTTCGGCCGCCTCGACGTGCTGGTCAACAACTCCGGCGTCTACGAATTCAAGCCGCTGGAGGAAATCACCGAAGAGGACTTCCACCGCCAGTTCGACGTCAACGTGCTGGGGCTGCTGCTGACCACGCAGGCGGCGGCGAAGCGCCTTGGTGAAGGCGGCAGCGTGATCAACATCGGCTCGCTGGTCAGCCGATCTTTCACACCCGCCAGCGCCGTTTACGCAGGCACCAAGGGCGCGGTCGACACCATCACAGGCGTGCTCGCCCAGGAACTCGGTCCGCGCAAGATCCGCGTCAACGCCGTCAATCCGGGCATGGTCGAGACCGAAGGCACGCACGCGGCCGGCGTCATCGGTTCCGATTTCGAGGTCGGCGCCAAGGCCAAGACGCCTCTCGGTCGCATCGGCCAACCGCAGGACATCGCCTCGATCGTCACGTTCCTCGCCTCGGACGATTCCCATTGGTTGACCGGTGAGCGATTGTTCGCCAGTGGCGGCATGCGCTGAGCGAGCAACGGAGCGCACCCGTGCATGGTTGCGCTCCGTAGTTCCCGGCGCTCATGGCGCATCGATGCAGCCACCGGCCGGGTGCGGCTAGCCAGTGTGTCGGTGAGCAGTGGCTTCAAGCCTTGGTGCCGCATCGAAACAGTCTGGACAACAAGCATCTCGTTCCTGCGCGACCCCGTCGCGCTACCATTCGTGCACGCGGCGCGCCAATGTCGAAACGTTCATCCATGGCAGGCGTGGCGGCAGCGCGCGTAGCGCGTCGCTGCAAGCTTCACGGTGATTCGTCTACGCACGACAACGCAGGTCAACGTTCACATCGACCTCGCATCCGGAGCGCTTATGAAAGACACAGGCATCAACCCGAAAGCGGCACCCAGCGGAACCGGCTGCGCAGAATGCATGAAGATGGGACAGTGGTGGCTGCATTTGCGCCGCTGCGCCGAATGCGGGCACATCGGTTGCTGTGATGCATCCCCGCATCAGCACGCTTCCAGACATTTCCACGCGACCGGGCATCCCGTGATTCGCAGCTTCGAGCCCGACGAGGACTGGTTCTACGATTACCGTACCGGAGAATTCTTCGAAGGCCCGGGACTTCAACCGCCGAATGCGCATCCTCTGGACCAACCGACCCCCGGCCCCGAGGGCAAGGTGCCCGAAAACTGGGAGGATCTGGTCCATTGACCGGGATCTTCGACAACGTGCGTCTGACCCGGGATCGTTTTTGCAGCCAGCCGGGCGGTGATACGCCTTTGCCGAGCGTCGTACCGAGGCGAGTTGGCAGGCGGTTCCGGCTCGCATCGACGAAGGAGGCAGCGCGGCAGTGTTCGAAGACCTGACCTACGAGGAATTGAAACGGCGCGCCAACGCGCCGTTGTCGGATCGAGTCGTCGCAACCCTCGCGGCGCGCGGCACGCGGCGTTCGGTATCGGCCGGCGAAATCCTGACCCACGTTGACGATCGCCAATACCCCCTCGCCTATTCGATTTCCGCCACGCTGCAGATACGCGATCCGGACGGGATGGTCCTGGGCGTCATGGAACCCGGGCAGTTCACGGGTGAGTTCGGCCTGTTGCTCGGCCAGACGGCCTTCGCCGATTATGTTGTCACCGAGCCCGGCGAGGTTCTGCTGGTCGCTCCGCAGACGATCGCCGAACTGGTGCATATCGATCCGGAAGTAAGCGACGTACTTCTGCCGGCGTTTGCCGCACGCCGCCTGATGCTGATGCGACGACAACAAGGCACTCTGACCCTGGTGGGACACGAAGGATCGGCAACTCTCCAGCGACTGTTCGAATACGCCGAACGCAACCGCATCCCCTATCGCTGGCTGGATCCGGCGGACCCTGCGCACAGAGAAGAGATCCAGGCACGCGCCCTCGATGGCGCCGGCGTAAAGGTGGTGGTCCGCGGCAGACACGTGCTGCAAGAGCCTTCCGTGGCCGAAGTCGCGCGCGCGCTCGGGCTGGAGCTTGCCGCCGATCACAGCGATCCCGTGGACCTGATCATCGCCGGGGCGGGACCTGCCGGTTTTTCAGCGGCGGTCTATGGCGCGTCCGAGGGCTTGCGCACCGTCCTCTTCGATGATGTCGCGATCGGTGGCCAATCGACCGCCTCTTCGCGTATCGAGAACTTCCTCGGATTCCCGAATGGTCTTTCCGGCGCGGACCTTGCCTTCCGGGCCGAGCTCCAGGCGATCAA
>JAGWZT010000174.1 GCA_018971925.1 Lysobacteraceae bacterium
TCGAGCAGGCGCGAGTGCAGGTAGAACACGTCGCCCGGGGAGGCCTCGCGACCCGGTGGACGGCGCAGCAACAGCGAAATCTGGCGGTACGCCCAGGCCTGCTTGGTCAAGTCGTCGTAGATGATCAGGGCGTCTTCGCCGTGGTCGCGGAAATACTCGCCCATCGCGCAACCGGCATAGGGCGCGATGTACTGCATCGTCGCCGATTCGGACGCCGAGGCCGCGACGATGATGGTGTGCGCCATCGCGTCGTGTTCTTCCAGCTTGCGCACCACGTTCGCGATCGAGGACTGTTTCTGTCCGATCGCGACGTAGATGCACTTCACGCCGGTGCCCTTCTGGTTGATGATGGTGTCCACCGCCAGCGCGGTCTTGCCGGTCTGGCGGTCGCCGATCACCAGCTCGCGCTGGCCGCGGCCGATGGGGATCATCGAGTCGACCGACTTGTAGCCGGTCTGCACCGGCTGCGACACCGACTGGCGCCAGATCACGCCCGGCGCAACCTTTTCCACCGGCGAAGTCACGTGCGTGTTGACCGGACCCTTGCCGTCGATCGGATTGCCCAGCGCATCCACCACGCGCCCCAGCATTTCGGGGCCAACCGGTACTTCGAGGATGCGACCGGTGGTCTTCGCGGTGTTGCCTTCGGACAGATGTTCGTATTTGCCGAGCACCACCGCGCCGACCGAATCGCGCTCGAGGTTCAGCGCCAGCGCGTAGGTGTCGCCGGGCAGCTCGATCATTTCGCCGGCCATCACGTCGTTCAGGCCATGGATGCGCACGATGCCATCGGACACGCTGGTGAGCGTGCCTTCGTTGCGCGTTTCCGCGGAGAGCTTGAATTGCTCGATGCGGCTCTTGATCAGCTCGCTGATTTCGGAAGGATTGAGTGTGGTGGCCATGATGTTTTTCCTGTTGCGTGCGCCGCCCGCTGCGGTGCCGCCATTCAATAGTCGCGAATCAATTCGTCAAAGCGGTTTCGAGTTTGGCGAGGCGGCTCTTCAATGATCCGTCGATCACCGTTTCGCCGGCGTCGATCACAGCGCCGCCCAGCACCGAAGGATCGACGCTGCGTTCGAGCTGGATGTCGCTGTTGAAACGGCGCTTCAACGCTTCCACCAGACGCGCAGCTTCGCCATCGTCCAGCGGCACCGCGCTGCGCACATGCACTTTCAGCACGTGCTCGGCCTCGCGCTTCATCTGCTCGAACAGCGCGGCGATTTCCGGCAATTCACGCAAACGCCCGTTGTCGGCCAGCACCCCGAGGAAACGCGCGAATGCCGAATCGGCCGGCTCGCTTCCACGCGCAAACAGCGAGGCCAGCGTCCGGGGCGACAAGCGCGGATCGCCGAACAGTGCGATGACACGCGGTTCGGCCGCGACTTCCGCGGCGAACGCAAGCTTTTCCGCCCAGCCGTTCTGGGTACCGTCCGCGGACGCGATTTCGAACGCGGCGCGGGCGTAGGGGCGGGCGATGGTGAGGGGCTGCGTCATCGATCAGATCCCGGCGACCAGTTCGTCGAGCAACGCCTTGTGGGTGTTGGCATCGACCTCGCGGCCGAGGATCTTCTCCGCGCCCTGCACGGCGAGCGTGGCAACCTGGCCGCGCAACTCGGCGCGGGCTCGATGGGCCATGTTCTCGATGTCGGCCTGTGCCGTGGCTTTCTGGCGCGCGGCTTCGGCCAGCGCATCGGTGCGCGCCTTGTCGACGATCTGCCCCGCCTGCTGGTTGGCGCGCTCGATGATCACCGCGGCTTCCGCACGCGCCTTCTTCACTTCGTCGTCGGCACGCGTGTTGGCATCGGCCAATTCCTTGCGCGCACGGTCGGCGGCCTCGAGGCCGTCGGCGATGCGCTTGGCGCGCTCTTCCATGGCCTTCAAGATCGGCGGCCAGATGAATTTCATCGTGAACCAGACCAGGATCAAAAAGACCAGTATCTGGGCGATGAGCGTGGCATTGATGCTCACGGTCGCAATCCTCTCGCGTAACTCTCGGGGTTCAACGTCGCGGTCGTCGCGAGGCTTTACTTCGCTGCCGCACCGGCTGCCTGCGCCAGCACGTGGCCGGAGAACGGATCGACGAAGATCACGTACAGCGCGATGCCCACGCCGATGATCGGAATCGCATCGATCAGGCCGACCAGCAGGAACATCTTGCCCTGCAGCATCGGTACCAGCTCGGGCTGGCGCGCGGAACTCTCGAGGAACTTGCCGCCCATCAGGCCCATGCCGATGGCGGCGCCGATGCCGGCCAGACCGAGCATGAAGCCGGCAGCCAGGGCGGTGAAGCCTTCAACACTGGCCAGTGCGCTGATATCCATTGTGTGTCTCCGTAGTACTTTGGGTTGAAGAACAGTAGATGAAACGGGTTTGTACCGAATGCGGTTCTGCGCTTTTGCCCCCTTGAGTCAAGGGGGCGGAAATCCCTGCTTGCAGGAATTTCGGGGGTTGTGGGTGAATGACAGTGATGTTCGAAGCCGATGCCTCTTGTCGATTCAGTACGCGCCTTCAATGGTGCTCGGCCGCCATCGACAGATAAGCGACGGTCAGCACCATGAAGATGTAGGCCTGCAAAGCGATGATCAGCCAGTGGAAGATGCCCCAGCCGGTCGCGAACAGGATCTGGTAATAGGTCTGGCCGCCGATCGCGGGCAGGAACCCGAAGAGACTGCCCGCGGCGATCACCGCGAGCAGCGCCAGTGGCAGCCAGCCGCGCAACCACTTGCCCTTGCCGTAAGCGAACAGGCCCACCGTGAACACGGCCAGCGCGGCGAAGATGAAGAACGCCGCGCCGGTCGTCGGCGCAATGTGCGCCGGCGCGCTGTAACGCAGTGTCAACGCGGCCAGCAGGATGAAGATCACCTCGCCCGCGTACATGTTGCCGAACAGTCGCAAACCGAGGCTGAGCGGCTTGGACAATTCCTCGACCACCTTCAGCACGAAATTGAGCGGCATCAGCACGATCTTCGCGATCGGATTCCCGGCCTCGAACGGATGCAGGAACGCTTCCTTGGCGACCAGCTTCAAGCCCTTGCAGTAGAAGCTGTACCAGAAGCACAGCAGGAACACCGTCAGCGACATCGACAGCGTGATGTTGGGATCAGCCGGCGGCAGGATGCGCAAGTGCCCGATGCCCACGGCTTCGGCAGCGGTCGGCAGCGCGTCCACGGGCAGCAGGTCCATGAGGTTCATGAACAGCACCCAGAAGAACACCAGCAGCGCCATCGGCGCGACGAACTTCGACTTCTGGTGGAAGGCATCCTTGACCTGGCCGTCGACGAATTCGGTGCAGACCTCGACGAAACTTTGCCAGCGCCTGGGCACGCCCGGGGAGGCACGCCGCGCGACCGGCCAGAACAGGAACACGAAGAGGAGGCCCAGCAACACCGAGAAGAACACCGAGTCGATGTTCACTACCCAGAAATTCTGGGAGTTCTCGACGATCTTCCAGGTCTTGAGATCAAGCTGGAGATACGTCAGGTGGTGCAGGATGTATGCACCGCTCGTGATGGGACCTTCTGCCGCCATGGGTTGAGTTCCAGCCCGAATCTGTCCAGTGATGACGCTTCACGCGTCGATGCGCAAAACCAGCCAATTGACCATCATCGCCGCGCCAGCCCCAACCACCACCGGCACCAACGGCAAGCGCAGGCGCACTAGGATCAGGAACAAACCGCCCAGCACGACCACCCACTTCAACAGCGTCCCCAGCGCGAACCGCCGCATGGTGACGACGCCCCGAGCCAGCGGCGGCCTGAATACGCGAAGCGCCAGCAGTGCAGTGCCAATCGCCACCACCGCGCCACCGCCAAACGCGCCCAGGGCCGATGCCGCGCCCCCGACGAGAAACAACAGCCCGACGATGATCGCTGCCGCTGTCTGCGCCAACACCACTTGCGTGGCCAGACGCCGGCCTGCGGCCAGGGAGTTGTACACGTTCGGCCACCTCGGGCGCGTCTGCGACCCGCCCAAAAGCTGCAATCGAGCTGCGGAATTCTAGCAGCGGCGCGCGCGGCGTGGCAACCGCCGGATGCCGTCTTTCGTACTGGAATTACTGGGTTTTTCGGTAATCGGGGTGTCTCGGGCGACCGCCAGCGAGGCGTCCCTTTCTGATCTGGAGCGCCTGTCGCACGTCCATGGTGCTGCGAGAATGACGACATTTCCATTCCGGAAGACCTGCCGCTTCCAGCGGCTCGCCCTTTCGGGCCATCGGCTACGCCGATGTTCGCTCCGGCGTCTTGCCTCCGCCGTCCGGCTCTACGCACATCCATGTGCTGAACGGGGTGAGTGCATCCTCTTGAAACTGGATCCCGGCTCGACGCACAATCCATGTGCTGGCCGGGATGACGCCATCCTGGCGTCACTTTCCGATGCAGAACGTCGAGAAGATCGCGCCGAGCAGATCCTCGCTGGTGAAGGCGCCCGTGATTTCCCCCAGCGCCTGTTGCACCGCGCGCAGATCCTCCGCGATCAACTCCGGGTTGGCGCCCGTCAGTGCCGAGCGCGCGACGGCAAGGTGCGTACCCGCGCGTTCGAGCGCGCGCACATGGCGGCTGCGTGCGCTGAACGCGCCTTCCACTTCGCCGCCCGCAACCAGGCGTTTCAGCTCACTGCGCAGCAGACCGAGACCGGCGCCGGTGCGCGCAGACAGCGCGATCGTCACCACGCCGTCGGTTTCACCGCGTGCGGGCACCTTTCCATCGAGATCGATCTTGTTGATCACCACGACGCGCGCGACGCTTTCGGGCATCCCGGCGAGAACCGCTTCGGACGCCCGTTCCCCGCCGCGCTCCACCACGACCAGCACCAGGTCGGCGCGGGCCAGTTCCGCGCGCGCGCGGCGGATACCCTCGCCTTCCACCACGTCCGTGGATTCGCGCAGGCCCGCGGTGTCCGCGAGCGTGAGTTCGATGCCGTCGAACACGACCGCTTCGCGCAGCACGTCGCGCGTGGTGCCGGGAATGTCGGTGACGATTGCGCGGTCGCTGCCGGCCAACGCGTTCAGCAGACTCGACTTGCCGACGTTCGGCGCGCCCACGATCACGGCATGCACGCCCCGCGTCAGACGCGCGCCGTTGCGCGTTGCCATCAGCAACGCATCGAATTGTTCGCCGGCCGCCGCGAACAGCCGTTCCAGTCTTGGCAACGATGCGCTTTCCGATGCGTCGTCGGAAAAATCGATCGCCGCTTCCACTTCGACCCGCAGCTGCACGACCGTCTGCACCAATGCTTCGACGCGACGGGAAAACACGCC
>JAGWZT010000175.1 GCA_018971925.1 Lysobacteraceae bacterium
GGGCCGATGATCGCGCTGACCCGCTTTTCCGGCAGGTCCATGCTGATGTTCTTCAGCGCCGGGGAGTCGCCGTACAGGAAATTCAGGTTGCGCACCGCCAGCTTGGCTGGCGGCGACACGGTGGCAGCGGCAACCGTCTGCGCTGAAGCCGGAGGCGGGTTGAACAAGGCGGTGTCCTCAGTCATGGGTGACCTTGTGACGATGCAGGTACCAGCGCGCGCACAGGCTCAACAGCAACACGAACAGCGTGATCAACAGCGCGCCGGCCCAGGCGATCGCGTGCAGCGCCGGATTGGGATCGTTGGTGTACTGGTAGATCGCCACCGGCAGGCTTTCCATCTTGTTCAGCGGATGAAACGCCATGAAGTTGTTGCCGAAGGCGGTGAACAGCAGCGGCGCGGTTTCGCCGGCCAGCCGCGCCAGTGCCAACAGCACGCCGGTGACGATACCCGAAACCGCTGCGCGCATCAGCACCTGCACGGTCAGCTTCCACTGCGGAACGCCGAGCGACAAGGCGGCTTCACGCAGCGTGCCCGGTACGAGTTGCAGCATCTCGTCGGTGGTGCGCACGATCACCGGCAGGCCGATCAGCGCCAGCGCGATGGCTCCGGCAAGGCCGGAGAACGACACCGAGCCGTGGGTGAGGTTCGACATCGGCAGCACCACGATCACGTACACGAACAAGCCCAGCACGATGGACGGCGCCGACAGCAGGATGTCGTTGAGAAAGCGGATGACGGCGCCCAGTTTTGTGCGATTCGCGTACTCGGCAAGAAAGGTGCCGGCCAGGACCCCCACCGGCGCGCACAGCGCGAGCGCGATCATGTCCATGACCAAACTGCCGACGATGGCGTTGGCGAGGCCGCCCTGGTCGGCATAGGCGGTGATCTTCGTGAACAGTTTGAGGTCCAGCGCGCTGATACCGTTCTTCACCGTGATCCACAGGATCCAGACCAGGAACAAGAGGCCCGCCGCGGCGGCCAAGCCGCTGAGCAGCATGGCCACCACGTTGATGGCGCGCCGGCGAACATAGATGTCGACGGCCATCACGCGCCCTCCCGCCGCGCGAGCTGGCGCAGCATCAAGCGCGAGATCAACAGCACCACGAAGGTGACCACGAACAGCAGGAAGCCCAGCGCGATCAGCGCCGAGCGGTGCGTGCCGACCGCCTCGTTGAACTCGTTGGCGATGGAAGAGGAGATCGAAGTGCCGGGCATCAACAGTGAAGAAGTGATGTTGTACGCGTTGCCGAGCACGAAGGTCACCGCCATCGTCTCGCCCAGCGCGCGTCCCAGCCCGAGGAAAATGCCGCCGATCACCGCCGAGCGCGTATACGGCAGCACGATGTCCCACACCACCTCCCAGGTGGTGGAGCCCAGCGCATACGACGATTCCTTGAGCCGGTTCGGCACGGTCTGGAATACCTCGCGCATCACCGAGCAGATGAACGGCAGGATCATCACCGCCAGCACGATGCCAGCGGTGAGCAGGCCGAGCCCGATCGGTGGCCCATCGAACAGTTTGCCGAGCAGCGGGATGCGGCCCAGCGTGGCAGACAGGCCAGGCTCGATGCGCGCCATGAACGGCACGAACACGAACAGGCCCCACATGCCGTAGATGATCGACGGGATGCTGGCCAGAAGCTCGATGGCCGTGGCGACCGGGCCGCGCAGCCAGGTCGGCGCGATCTCGGTGAGGAACAACGCGATGCCGAAACTCAAGGGTACCGCAATGACGAGCGCGACCACCGATGTCACCAGGGTGCCGAAGATGGGCGCCAGCGCACCGTAATCGTCGGTGACCGGATTCCAGGCATCGCTGGTCAGGAAATGCAGCCCCTGCCCGAACAACACCTCGCGGCCACCCCAAAGCGTGGACAGCGCTGCGCCCAGCAGCGCGGCCAGCACCAGCAGCGCACAGGCTTTGAGCAGGCGGCGAAACCAGGCGTCGTGACGAGCGTCCGCACTGCTGCGCCGGTCAATGCGGCTGGTCTCGATGATGGCGGGATTCGATGACATGTGTTCCCGAAGAGCGCGTGCTGTCTCTTGATCGTCATTCCGGGGCTGCCCGCGACGTCTGCGGGCAGGACCCGGATCCAGCTTCCGGCTTTCCGGTCGAAAGACACTGGATTCCGGGGTCCCTCACCGATGCAGCCGGCGGGGACCCCGGAATGACGAGAAATGTGATCGAAGCTGTTCGCCAATCCGCAGGTGGCAAGACGTCAATGCTTATTATCGCTTGAACTCGGCTTTCCAATAGCCCTCGATCTGATTCACGAGACTGGCGGGAAGCGGCACATAGTCCAGGGCCGTTGCCGCGGACTTGCCGTCGCTGTAAGCGTAGCGGAAGAAATCCAGCGCCACCTTCGAATTCGCGGCGTTCTTCGGCTGCTTGTACATGATCACCCACGAGGTGGCGGTGATCGGCCACGCATCGGCCCCCGGCGCGTTGGTCATCAACAGGTTGAAGTTCTTCGCGTGCGACCAGTCGGCGGTCGCGGCGGCAGCCTGGAAGCTGGCGGTTTCAGGGTTGACCACCTTGCCGGCGGCGTTCTTCATGCGCGCGTAGCCAAGCTTGTTCTGCACGGCGTAGGCGTATTCGACGTAGCCGATCGAGTTCGGAATCTGCTTGACGTAGGCCGACACGCCCTCGTTGCCCTTGCCGCCGATGCCGGTCGGCCAGTTCACCGCGGTGCCCTCGCCAACCTTGGTTTTCCATTCCGGGCTGACTTTTGACAGATAGTCGGAAAAGTTGAACGTGGTACCCGAACCATCCGAGCGATGCACCACGGTGATCTTCGTGCTGGGCAGTGCGAGGCCCGGGTTCAACGCCGCAATCGCGGGATCGGACCAGTTGCTGATCTGGCCGAGGAAGATTTTCGCCAGCACCTGGCCATCAAGCACGAGCTTGCCGGGCGCGATGCCGGCGACGTTGTAGGCCGGCACGATCCCGCCGATGACATCGGGAAACTGGCCCAGGCCGAACTTGGCGAGCGTGGCTTCGTCCAGCGGCATGTCGCTGGCGCCGAAGTCCACCGTGCCGGCCTTGATCTGCGCGATGCCGCCGCCCGAACCGATCGATTGATAGTTCACGCGGTTGCCGGTTTTCTCGGCGTAAGCCGCCGACCATTTCGAGATCACCGGATAAACGAAGCTGGAACCGGCGCCGGTGATGTCGGTGGCGTGCGCCGCGCCGATGCCGAGCGCGAGCGAGGTGGCGAGTGCCAGCAGGCGAAGCTTGTTGCGATGCATTGTGGTCACGCGAATCTCCTGGAGCGTCGGGGTTGATGGCGCACATTCCAAAGCCCGCGTGTTGCAAGTAGATGAGAGAAATGTTTCACGCAGATGACAGCATGCACGTCGCGCTGCGGCTGTCACATGCCGGTCATGTCTTCGGAACACGGATGTAACAGTCGGCCGGCATTGTGCGCCACATCCCGCAGCGTCATTCCGGCGCCGTGGGCGTCAAAAGACCAAGAGGAGACTCATCCGTGCGTATCAAGATGCTTGCGGCGACGATTGCAGCAGGACTGACCCTCGCCAGCCTCGGCGCGCAGGCGCAAACCGCCGGCGATTCGCAGGAACTTGCCCAACTGCAAGCCCAACTGGCTGCATTGCAGACCAAGGTCAGCGACCTTGAGCAGAAGCAGCAGGCGCAAGCGCAGGTCCAGGCGCAGGCACCGGCCGCTTCGAACACGCTCGCCGCCTGGGCCGACGACACCAAGGTTAGCGGCACGTCGTTCATCGATTTCACCAACCTCGACCAGACCAGCAACGGCAAGAAGTCGGCAACTTCGGGCACCGGGCTCGACGTGAAACGCTTCTACCTGTCGATCGATCACAAGTTCAATGATGTCTGGTCGGCCAACCTGACCACCGATTTCAACTACGTCAGCAACGATGGCGAAACCCAGTTGTTCGTCAAGAAGGCCTATCTGCAGGGCGCGTTCTCGAAGCTGGCCACGCTGCGCGTCGGTTCCGCGAACACGCCGTGGATTCCCTTCGTCGAGGACTGGTACGGCTACCGCTTCGTCGAGAACACCCTGATCGACCGCCTGAAGTTCGGCAATTCGGCGGACTGGGGTCTGCACCTGCTGGGTGACAACGGCATGTTCAATTACCAGGTGTCGGTGCTCAATGGCGCCGGCTACAAGAATCCGACGCGTTCCAACAGCGTCGATTTCGCAGGCCGGGTCGGTTTCCAGCCAATCAAGGGCCTCATGTTCGCGGTCGGCGGCTACACCGGCGATCTTGGCAAGGACACCGCGACGTCACCGGCACTGCATGACGCGCATCGCTACGATGCGATGGCTGCTTACGCCGCCAACGGCTTGCGCCTTGGCGCGGAATGGTTCCGGGCCAGCAACTGGAACAACGTCACCACGACACTCAGTGATGCCGCCGATGGCTGGTCGCTGTGGGGCAGCTATGACTTCGGCCCCGCGTCGGTATTTGCCCGTTACGACCGCGCCAAGCCGAGCAAGGATCTCAACCCGAACCTCAAGGACACCTACTACAACGCGGGCGTGGCTTTCCCGATCACCAAGGGCGTGAAGGTGGCCGTCGCCTACAAGGACGAGAAGCTCACCGACAACGCGGCCATCAACACCCACTCGCGCGAAATCGGCGCGTGGGCCGAAGTGAAATTCTGACAGGTATCTGGCCCCTCTCCCTCCGGGAGAGGCGGCCGTGGGCCGAGCGCATAGCGCTGGGTGAGGATGCGGCCTTGCGCAAGATCCCGACCCCCACTCGGCGCCATGCGCCACCACGGAGAGTTTCCGGCCAAAGCTGGCGGCTCTCCCGAGGGGAGCGCAACGGAATCCTATTCTGGATCCAGCAACCGCGCCGAATCGAACACGCATGTGAACGTTGAACCGTAGCCGGCCTCGCTTTCGATCCGCAGTTGCGCGCCGTGCAGGTTCAACACATGCTTGACGATGGACAGGCCAAGGCCGGTGCCGCCGGTCGCGCGCGAGCGACTGGACGAGACGCGATAAAAGCGCTCGGTCAGCCGCGAGAGATGTTCGGCGGGAATCCCGTAGCCGGTGTCCGTGACCGAATATTCCGCGCCGGCCGGCGTACGCCGCCAGCGGACCGTGATGGTGCCGCCATCGGGGGTGTAGCGCACCGCGTTGCTGACCAGGTTCGAGAACGCGCTGTGCAGATCCTTGGGTGAACCCAGCAAATCGACGTGACCTTCATCCTCGACCGCGATGTGGTGTTTGCCCTGACTCAAGG
>JAGWZT010000176.1 GCA_018971925.1 Lysobacteraceae bacterium
GGCGGCATCGAGTATTACCTGCCGTTGTTCTTCGAGCACACGGAAACCCTGTTCGACTACCTGAGCGACGACGCACTGTTCGTGCTGGCTCATGATTCGCTCGGCGCCGCTGAACAGTTCTGGGCGCAGGCCGGGACCCGCTACGACCAGCGCGCGCACGATATCGAGCGGCCGATCCTGCCGCCAATGGAGCTGTACCTGCCGCCGCAATCGCTGCGCGAACGCCTGAACCGCGTGCTGCGCGTCGATCTGGTCGGCAGCGCCGATGCGCGCGCCGCGGACACGGGCACCGCAGCCGCACCGGATTTTTCGGGCGGCGGTGCCTCCGGGGGCGGGTTTCCCGCGCGGCTGCGTGAATGGTTGGAATCGCGCCGCGAGATGCGCGCGCTGATCGCCGTGGATTCCGCGGGACGACGCGAGGCGTTGCTGGAGCAACTGATCGGCGCCGAACTGCGGCCCGAAGTTGTCGAGTCCTGGCAGACATTCGTCGCCCCTCCATCCCAGCCCTCTCCCCGCGGAGGAGATGGGGTACGCGGTTTCGATACCGCACGACTCGCGATAACCATCGCACCACTCGAGCGCGGCTTCCTGCTTTCGCAACCGCCCGTCGCCGTCTTCACCGAACGCGAACTGGTAGGCGAACGTGCGCGCGTCGAGCGCCGCCGCCGGCAGGTCGCGGAACGCGATCCGGAAGCCATCCTGCGCGATCTCAGCGAGCTCGAAATCGGTGCGCCCATCGTGCACATCGACCACGGCGTCGGCCGTTATCTCGGCCTGACTGCGCTCGAAGTCGGCGGCATGCCGGGCGAATTCCTGGCGATCGAATACGCGCGCGGCGACAAGCTGTATGTGCCCGTCGCGCAGCTCGGCCTGGTCAGCCGCTACAGCGGCGCCGACGACGAACACGCGCCGCTGCATTCGCTCGGCAGCGAATCGTGGGAGCGCGCCAAGCGCAAGGCGGCCGAAAAGGTTCGCGATGCCGCGGCTGAACTGCTCGCGATCCATGCGCAACGCGCGGCCCGCCAGGGCAGCGCTGTCGACTTCGATCGTACGATACTGGCGCGCTTCGCGGAAGGTTTCCGGTTCGAGGAAACGCCCGACCAGCAGGCGGCAATCGACGCCGTGCTGGCCGACCTTGCCGCGCCGCAACCGATGGATCGCGTGGTCTGCGGCGACGTCGGCTTCGGCAAGACCGAGGTCGCGCTGCGCGCAGCGGTCGCGGCCGCGAGCGCCGGCAAGCAGGTGGCCGTGCTGGTGCCGACCACCCTGCTTGCACAGCAACACTACGACAACTTCACCGACCGGTTGGCGGATTTCCCGATCAAGGTCGAACTGTTGTCACGCTTCCGCGCGAAGAACGAGGTCGAGGGCGCGCTGAAACGCCTCGCCGACGGCAAGCTCGACATCGTGATCGGCACGCATAAACTGCTGCAGCCGGATGTCAAATTCCGCGACCTCGGACTCGCGATCATTGACGAGGAACAGCGCTTCGGCGTGCGCCACAAGGAACGCCTGAAACAACTGCGCGCCGAGGTGGACCTGCTCACACTGACCGCCACGCCGATCCCGCGCACCCTCAACATGGCGATGAGCGGCATGCGTGACCTTTCTATCATCGCGACGCCTCCGGCCGCGCGCATGGCGGTCAAGACGCTGGTCGCGCAATACGACCCCGCGCTGATCCGCGAAGCGTTCCAGCGCGAACTGGCGCGCGGTGGCCAGGTGTATTTCCTGCACAACAGCATCGACACCATCCAGCGCACCGCACGCGAACTGGCCGAGTTGGTGCCCGACGCGCGCATCCGCGTCGCGCATGGTCAGATGGGCGCGCACGAACTGGAAGGCGTGATGCTGGATTTCCACCGCCAGCGCTTCAACGTGCTGGTGTGCACGACCATCATCGAATCCGGCATCGACGTGCCGACCGCGAACACCATCGTGATCGACCGCGCCGACCGCTTCGGCCTCGCGCAGTTGCACCAGTTGCGCGGACGCGTGGGCCGTTCGCACCATCGCGCCTACGCGTACCTGATCGTGCCGGACAGGAAGGCGATGACCGCGGACGCGGAAAAACGCCTGATGGCGCTGGAATCGCTGGAAGAACTCGGCGCCGGTTTCACCCTCGCCACCCACGACATGGAAATCCGCGGCGCGGGCGAACTGCTGGGCGAAGCGCAATCGGGGCAGATCGAGGCGATCGGTTTCGCGCTGTACAGCGAGCTGCTGGAACGCGCGGTGCACGCGCTGCGCTCCGGCAAGGTGCCGGATTTCGACCTTGGCGGCGACAGCGGCACCGAGGTCGAATTGCACATGCCCGCGCTGATACCGGACGACTACCTGCCCGACGTGCACGCGCGGCTCACGCTGTACAAACGCATCGCCGGAGCGCGCGACGACGACGCGCTGGGCGACATGCAGGTGGAAATGGTCGATCGCTTCGGCTTGCTGCCGCAGGCCACGAAAAACCTGTTCGCGATCGCCGCACTGAAGCTGCGCGCATCCGCGCTCGGCATACGCAAACTCGACCTCGGCGCCACCGGCGGCCGGATCCTCTTCCACGAGAAGCCTGACGTCGATCCGGTCACCGTCATCCGCCTGATCCAGACACGGCCACGCATCTACAGGCTGGATGGACAGGACAAGCTGCGCGTAAGCCTGGAACTTCCGGGGCCCGCGGATCGCCTGCGCGCGGCGGGTGAACTGTTGGAAACGTTGTCGGCGAAATCGAAGGCTGCATAGCCTCGTCGCGTGCGTCACCCGCGCAACAGCCACTTCAACAGGCGCCGAAAACGCGCGCCGTAAGGCGGGTTCAGGAGTGATGTTGCGGCAAAGCGCGACTGCCGGAACACGGGTTTCATTTTCGAGAACGTGCGGAAACCGTCCTCGCCGTGGTACGCACCCATGCCGGACGGCCCAACGCCGCCAAACGGCAAGTTGTGCTGGGCGATGTGGTAAAGCGTGTCATTGAGGCACACGCCGCCCGCGTGGCTGCGCTGGAGCATGTCCTGCACGACGCCCGCGTTCGTCTCGAACAGATACAGCGCCAACGGGTGCGGCCGCGCGGCAATGTATTCGAGTGCGCCATCGATGCTGTCATAGGGCACCAACGGCAGCAGCGGGCCGAAGATTTCCTCGCGCATTACTTCGGCATCCGCGGCAACGCCGGTCAACAACGTCGGCGGCAGCAGTCGCACCGCGTCATCGCGCGCGGTGGCCAGCGGATGCGCGGTGGCGCCACCGGCGACTGCGGCGTCCAGCAGCTGCAGCTGCCGTGCATGCTGGCGTGGGGTGATGATGGTCGCGTACTGGCCGCCGTCGGCAAAATCGGGGTACATGCGCGCGAACACTACACGCGCGCGCTCGATGAATTCATCCTGCCGATCGCGCGGCAACAGCACGTAGTCGGGCGCAATGCAGGTTTGCCCGGCGTTGACGCACTTGCCGTAGATGATCCGCTCGACCGCGTGGTCGAAGCGCGCGCCCGGCCCGATGATGGCCGGCGATTTGCCGCCAAGCTCCAGCGTCACCGGCGTCAGCTTTTCCGCCGCGGCGCGCATCACCTTCCGCCCCACCGGGGTGGAACCGGTGAACAGCAAGTGGTCGAACGGCAGCGCGGCGAAAGCCGATGCGATCTCCGCATCACCGTTCACGACACGCACTTCGCCATCGGGAAAATATTTTTCGATCAACTGCGCAAACAGTGCCGAGAACGCCGGCGTGTATTCGCTCATCTTCACCAGCACGCGATTGCCCGCCGCCAACGCATCCACCAGCGGCCCGACAGCCAGGTACAGCGGGTAATTCCACGGCACGATGATCCCCACCACGCCCGCCGGCTGCGGCATCAATTCCGTTCGCGCGGGCAGGAACCACAAGCCGGCGAATTGGCGGCGCGGGCGCATCCAGCGGCGCGCGTGCCTGAGCGCGTAGTCGATGCTGCCGAGTGACGGAAACAATTCCAGCAGGCGGGTTTCTTCCGGCGGCCGGCAGCCGAAATCGGCGGAAATGGCCTCGCACATGCGCGCGTCGTTGTCCCGAAGCAGCGCGCGCAGCGCTTTCAGCCACGCCGCGCGCCGCGGCCAATCGGGATACGGAACACGCTGGAATGCCTTGCGCTGGAGCGCGAACGCACTCGACAGAAAATCCGCTCCGGTAACCGGCGCTTCGGCAATCGCGGGATCCAGCATGGACACGGCTCGGCAGTTCCGCTGCGGCGCCACGCCCGACGCGTGGCGGAATCAACGCACGCAGTGTAATCGATGCCCGCTTACGGGTAACAGCGGTATCGGCGCACCTTCAATGCTGCGAGGACGACAGAATCTTCCAGGCGAAGTCGTAATTCCACTTGTTGTAATACAGGTTGCCGCCGTCCCATTCGACCTCGCCGCGTTGCGAGTCGACGGTGTCGGAACGGAAATGCTGTTTGGCCGGAACGAAATCGCGGGAGAAATCGTCGTTGAAAGCGACGCGGTAGTTGTCGAGCCCGCCCAGGTAGAACCACTTCAACGCCGGGTCATCGGAATCCAACCGCCCGTAAGTGACATCCACCGGAACCCAACCATACGGCGCGAGGTAAATCTCCGCCCAGTCGTGGATGTCGTCGTAGTCGCCCGCGGTGAAAGTCCAGCCCGATTGCCAGCGTGCCGGAATGCCGTTCATGCGCATCAGGGTGATCAGCAACAGGGTCTGCTCGCCGCAATCGCCGTGCCCCGCGTGCAGTGTGTAGGCGCTGATATCGGGAATGGTGGAATATTCGCGCGCACCGGCCCAGGGAATTTCGTCCACCGCGGCGAAGATGCGCCGCGCGATTTCGTAGGGATTCGTCGCGTCGCCCACGACTTGTTTCGAAAACACCCGCAGCGGTTCGGTGAACACGACGTGCGGCGCGCGCTCGGCCACGTACGGCGCGAGCTCGGGCGTGATTTTCTCCGGCAGCACCTTGGCCGGATCGATCGCGTGGTATTGCGCGTACAAGGTGACTTCGTAGGTGATCTTGAACACCGTCGGCTTGCCGGCCTGCGCGGGCTGTTCCAGGTACACGGTGCGCTGCAACGTCGACGCCGGTGCAATCCGATGCGCGGACGGGTGGCTGGAATCGAACCGGATGTTTTCCTGCTGGCCGGCGTCCGCACGCGGATACGGAATCCAGGCACGAATCGTCTTGCCCGCGGGTACGGCGTCGGCATCGACCGTCAGTGTCTGGGTGACTTGCACGCGCTGCGGCAACACGCTGGT
>JAGWZT010000177.1 GCA_018971925.1 Lysobacteraceae bacterium
ATGGAAATACACGAACGGGTTGTGCTTGTCGGCGTATTGATCCGTTGCGGCGGCCTTGTTGGTCTGGTCTACCTCGCCGATCTTCACGTGCGCGCAGGCCGCGGCTTCGCGCGATGGGTCGGCGCCCATGCTCTCCATGTAGCCCTTCCACATGTAACCGGCGTCCTGCAACTGGTTTGCGAGCGTCTTCACGTCCGCGGGATACACGCACCCCTGGCCGCGAATCTGGCCGTTCGTGTCGAAACCCGGCGCGCTGCGCCGGAACTCGCTGAACACGTGGCAGTCCTGCTGCGTCTCGGGATTGGGCGCCTGCCCGCTGATGATGGAAATGTAGTTGTCGAGGCTGTCGTGCCCGGTCGCGAAATACCGCGTCAGCAGCGCGCCCTGTTTCGGCAGCTCATGCGCGAGATACGGCGCGGGCGAATGCGCGCCGAAGGTGACCTGGAACGGCTCGTTTTCCAGCACGATCACGAACACGTGGCGGGGCAGTCGGGGCGAGGCGCCATCCGCCGCGGGGCGCGTCGCCGGGTCGGCAGCGCAGCCGGCCAGCAGCATGCCGATCAGCAGGGTCGATGCAAGTCGCGGCGCCCGCAAGCCGCCAATCGCCAGTCGCATGTCGCGCACCCCTCTTCGCCTTCGTGAGGACGCCCACGATAGCAAAGCCGCGGCGCGATCAATCGGACAGATTCGGCGGAGGATCGATGATCCGCTCGATGGCGATATGCAGATAGCGCCGTGCGTAGCTTGGCCGGTGCTGCGCGAATACCTTGCGCGCGTGCGCCACGTGGCTGGCTTCCGGCGCGAACAAAAACAGGAACGCACCGCCCTTGCGGGCGAGCTCCGCGTCATCCTTCAGGAAGCCCGTCTCGGTCCCGGCGAATTCGGCGATGCGCGTCTCGGCGCGTTGCAGCCAGTTGGCTTCGCGGTGTGCTTCCAGTTGGTTGATCACGAAATCGCCCGTGGTCGCGCGGACGTTCTCGGCATCGACGCCGGACTCGGTGAACGCGTGTTCGGCCTCCTGCGCATCGTGCAGGCTCGGGTAGCCGGCGACGATGTAGTGCTTCGGGTAGAACGTGCCGAAGGAGGTATCGCTTTGCTTGAAGAATGCCCAATGCCTGATCATGGCGATCATTCCCGCGCGGTCCAGCGACGGCCGCGCGGTGCGGCTCCAAACCAGGTCGCACGGCACCGTCAAAGGCTGCGCCGTCGATTGCAAAAAAAACGTTGCCGATGCGTGACGGCTACTTCACGGGGGCGCCGGGCAGGGCGCCGTCGTCGGCGTCGAGCAGGAACAGATCCGCGCCGCCGCTGCCGGCCGACAGGATCATGCCCTCGCTGACACCGAAGCGCATCTTGCGCGGGGCGAGGTTGGCGATGAATACCACGTTGCGGCCGGCCAGCTTTCCGGGATCGGTATAGGCCGCCTTGATGCCCGAAAAGATCTGGCGCTTGCCGAGTTCGCCGGCGTCCAGCTCGAAGCGCAGCAGCTTGTCGGAACCGTCCACGGCCTCGCACACCAGCACCTTGCCTACGCGCAGGTCGAGCTTCGCGAAGTCGTCGATGGAGATGGTTTCCGAACTAGAAGAGGAGGGTTTGGAAGGGACGGACGTATCGTTCATCGTGTGGCTTTCCGGTGCGGCGTTTTTGCCCGCTCTCCCGTTTGTGGGTGAGGGCAGGGGCGAGGGGGAGCCTTGCGTGGGATTCATAGCGAGCGATTCTTTCGAGGCTTCGATCATGGCTTCGACGTTCTTCGGTTCGATGCGTGTGACCAGCGTCTGGAACGGCTTGATGGCGTGGCCGAGCAACGGGCGCAGCGCGGCTTCGAAATCGGCGGGCGTGTCGTCCATGAATGCGAACGCGCGCGCGGCGGTGGCCGGCACGATGGGCGCCAGCCAGATCGTCAGCAGCCGGAAATAGTTGAGCGCCAGGGTCAGCACGATGTGCAGCTCGTCGCGCTTCGATTCGTCCCTGGCCATCACCCACGGCGCGTGGTCGGCGACGTACGCGTTGGCCTCGTCCGCGACTTCGATGATCAGCCGGATGGCGGCGGCGTAGTCGCGCAATTCGTACAGCGCCGCGCAGGCTTCCAGCTTGGCCGCCGCCGCGTCGTATCGCGCATGCACGGTCTCGGGCAGCGTTGCCGCCAGCTTGCCGTCGAACAGCTTGTGCACAAAACCCGCGCAACGGCTGGCGATGTTCGCCCACTTGCCGACCAGGTGCGAGTTGACGCGCTCTTCGAACGCTTTAAGGTCGAGGTCAATGTCGGCCAGCGTCGGCCCGAGCATCGAGGCGAGGTAATAGCGAAGGTAATCCGCGTCCAGATGATCGAGGTAGGTACGGGCGTTGACGAACGTGCCGCGCGACTTCGACATCTTGGCGCCGTCCACGGTGAGGAATCCGTGCACGTTCACCGCCGTCGGCATGCGCAGGCCGGCGCCGTGCAGCATCGCCGGCCAGAACAGCGTGTGGAAGTAGATGATGTCCTTGCCGATGAAATGCACCATTTCGGTGTCACTGCCGGCGCGGATGAAGCGCTCGAAATCGGCCGCGGCGAGTCCGGACTTGCTGCCGCCCTCGCACAGTTCCTTGAACGCGGCAAGGTAACCGACCGGCGCATCCACCCATACGTAGAAGTATTTGCCGGGTTGGCCGGGGATTTCGAAGCCGAAATACGGCGCGTCGCGCGACACGTCCCAGCTGCGCAGGCCGTCCGCGAACCACTCCTTCAATTTGTTGACGACTTCGGCTTGCAGGCCGCCTGCGGCGCGGCGTTCCTCAAGCCACGTTTTCAACAGTCCTTCGAAGTCGGCCAGTTTGACGAAGAAGTGCAGCGATTGCTTTTCGACGGGCTTCGCGCCCGACACGACGGAGTAAGGGTTGATCAGGTCGATCGGGTTGTAGGTGCTGCCGCACACTTCGCAGGCATCACCGTACTGGTCCTTCGAATGACACACCGGGCACTCGCCCTTGATGAAACGATCGGGCAGGAACATCTGCCGCTCGGGATCGAACAGCTGCTTGACCGGCTTCGATTCGACGTGGCCGTTTTGCTCAAGCGCGCGCCAGATGCGATACGTCAGTTTGCGGTTGGCGTCGGTGTGGGTGCTGGAATAATGGTCGTAGGCGACGCCGAAATCGCGTAGGTCGGCCGTGTGTTCCTTCCACACGTTGCCGATCAGCGTTTCCGGCGTGATGCCTTCCTTCTCCGCGCGCAGCATGATCGAGGTGCCGTGCGCGTCATCCGCGCAGACGTAGTGCACCGTGTTCCCGGCCATCCGCATCGCGCGCACCCAGATGTCCGACTGCACGTGTTCGACGACATGGCCCAAGTGGATGCGGCCATTCGCGTAGGGCAGGGCACTGGTGACCAGGATTTCGCGGGGCATTGCTCGGATTCGCAATCGCAAGACAATCGCGGATTATCGCATGGTACGAGACTTGCACCCCCAAGCGCCCTGGGTAGGGCGGGAGCAGCGCAGCGAATCCCGCCACGGTAGTTTCAAGTGACTTCAACTGGTGCTGGGCAAGCGGCGGGTTGTCACCCGCCCTACGGGTTCTAAGTTCGTCGTTTCATCCAATCTCGGATGCTCGCTTGTGTTTCTGCAGGTAACTTCTGAAGTTGGCGGGTTATCAGTGATGGATACGAATTCGGATCGGGAGCATCCGGGTACGCAGCGCCATAGAGAGTAAGCACGGGCGCGGGCTCTATTGGAGTGCCTTCGTCTAAGCCAAATTTAGCCGTAGCTTCAACGCGTGCGGTTTGCACAGCGAGTTCTTGAAAGTCTGGGTTCAGCTCTAGCCATGTGTCGGAAACAGCTTTGATTTCCTCTGGGGAGATGGAACGCACGTGCTCTTCGGATAGTGTGCCGAGAAAAAGCCAATTCGAAATAGCCGCTGCTTTCTGCGCCGCTACAGTCTTGGACAATTCGATTTCCTTGAAGTCATTCTGAATGGCGCATGCGACGATTAGGCGTCCGGTTGACGCAAGGCCGATCATGCGTGCCATGAGTTGGCGTTTGCGTTTTTGGAATAACCCAAGCATGTCGAGGAGTTCTGCCCAAAAGACGTTCCTGCATGCACCGCACAGTTACCACCCCATGTAGTGCCCGCCGTTGATCGCCAGGTTCGCACCGGTGATCCACGCGGCTTTTTCGTCGAGGAAGAACGCGATGGCGTAGGCTATTTCGTCGGGTTCGCCGAGTCGGCCCAGCGGAATCTGCGCGACGATCTTGGCGCGCACGTCTTCGGGCACGGCCATCACCATGTCGGTGCCGATGTAGCCGGGCGAGACGGTGTTGACGGTGATGCCGAACTTGGCGTTTTCCTGCGCCAGCGAGATGGTGAAGCCGTGCATGCCGGCTTTCGCGGCGGCGTAGTTGGCCTGCCCGTACTGACCCTTCTGGCCGTTGATCGAACTGATCTGCACGATGCGGCCCCACTTGCGCGCGCGCATGCCCTCGATCACCTGCCGCGTCACGTTGAAGCACGCATTGAGGTTGGTGTTCACCACGTCCGTCCACTGCTGGTAACTCATCTTGTGGAACGTGGTGTCGCGGGTGATACCGGCGTTGTTGATCAGGATGTCGATGGGGCCCAGTTTTTGTTCGACCTCGCGCACCATCGCCTCGCACGATTGCGGATCGGTGACATCGCCCTTGACCGTGAGTACGTCGATGCCTTCGCCCTTGAGTTTGTCGCGCCACGCCTTGGTCTTTTCCTCGTTGCGGTAATTGGTCGCAACCTTGTAACCCATCTTGGCGAGCCGATGGACGATCGCGGTACCGATGCCACCCGTACCCCCCGTTACCAGTGCCACGCGTGCGCTCATGACGGCTCCTACCGTGTGATGGTGCGGCCATCCTACGCCAGCCCCACTGGCGGCGGGAGACTTCGAGAACGGAGCCGCAACCTGTTACGCTCCGGGGCTTGTTTCCTGGATCGCGGCCGTGCGCTGAGCGGCCGGCGCGGGCGGTATCACCCGTTCGCCATTCGCACCGCGTTTGACGCCGTGCGTGTGGTGATACCGCGCAACGATGAAAGATCGAGTCTCTGTGCGGCGGTGTGCAACATCGTCGCAACATCGTCCGCGCCGGGCACGGGCTGCCCGAGAAAACGCAGCGCGTCTGCCAGCGCCGCCCGGGGATCCGCCGTATCCACCGCCGGCGCGTCACTGGATTTCGAAAGTTTGCGGCCTTGCGCATCCACGGCAAGCGGCAGGTGCAGG
>JAGWZT010000178.1 GCA_018971925.1 Lysobacteraceae bacterium
TTGCGAAGCATTGGGAGTTGGAGCAGATTCCGGCCGCGCAGTCCGCGATGGTGGTGTTGTCGCCGGATGATGGCGCGGTCAAGGCACTGGTGGGCGGCTTCAACTTCCAGTTGAGCAAGTTCAACCGCGCGGTGCAGACCGCGCGCCAGCCAGGATCCAGCTTCAAACCCTTCATCTATTCCGCCGCTTTCAGCCGCGGCTACACGCCCGCATCGATCATCAACGATGCGCCCATCGCCCTGCCCGATCCCTCCAAGCCGGGCGGCTTGTGGACGCCGCAGAATGACGACGGAAAATTCCGCGGTCCGATGCGCCTGCGCGAAGCACTCGCGCAATCGGTGAACCTGGTCGCGATCCGGCTGCTGGATGCCGTGGGCGTGCGTTACGCGCGCGACTACGTGGCGCGATTCGGTTTTCCGCTGGACGCGATTCCGCCGAACCTCTCGATGGCACTCGGTACCGCCTCGGTGTCGCCGATGGCGATGGCCCGCGCGTACGCCGTATTCGCCAACGGCGGTTTCCTGGTCACCCCGTACTACATTGCCGAAATCGACAACCGCGACGGCAAGGCCATCTACAAGGCCGACCCCGTGCAGGCCTGTCGCAATTGCGAGGCGCGCCTGCTCGACGAAGGCAAGACCACCGCGGCACCGGTGCAACCGGACGCGGCCGCGGGCGACCCCGGCGCACTCGGCAACACCGCAAACGCACTTTCCGCCGGTGCATCTGAGGGGCCGCCGCTCGCGCCCCGCGTCATCGACCCGCGCAATGATTACCTGATCAATTCGATGCTGCAAAGCGTGGTGGACCACGGCACTGGTGCCGCCGTGAAGAAACTGGGCCGCACTGATCTTTCCGGCAAGACCGGAACCTCCAACGACTATCACGATGGCTGGTTCTGTGGTTTCAACAACGACCTGGTGACCACCGTCTGGGTCGGCTTCGACGATTTCAAATCCCTCGGCCACAAGGAGTTCGGCGCGCAAACCGCGCTGCCGATCTGGATGGCATTCATGGCCCCTGCCCTGCAGGGCAAGCCGGAAGCCGCGCTGCCGATGCCACCGGGCATCGTCACCGCAGCCATCGACCGCACCACCGGCCTGCCCGCACCACCGGGTGACACCAACACGATGAGCGAGATGTTCAAGATCGAGGACCTGGATCGGCTGCGCGAACAAGCCAAGCAGCAGCAGAACCAGGCGCCGGCCTACGATATTTTTTAGTGCGATCGTCCGTGATCGCTGCGCCACGGATGACATTGCAACTCGGGCGCCGCAAAGCCGGCGAGCCCCAGAACGGCCATCCATGGCCTGACTTCTGACAAAACCCGCTTCGACCGGCTGCACAATGTGCCCTTTGCTTTTTGTGCCCGCTTTTTGCGACACTGGCCCCGACGCGGCTGAAGGGCACAGCGACATGCACAAGACCGCCGGGTACCACCGCATCCATGCCGAGGGCCGCGCGCACCAATTGCGCCGCCGCGTTGCCCTCGAGGCCGCCCGCCTGATCAGCGAACACGGCATTCGTGATTTCCAGTTGGCCAAGCGCAAGGCCGCGCGACACGTCGGCGTCGAGGAAGACGGCTACCTGCCGCGCAACAGTGAGATCGAGGAAGCGTTGCGCGAACACCAGCGCCTGTTCCGCGCGGAGGAACAAACGCGTGCCCTGCGCATGCGCCGCGAGGTTGCGCATGAAGCGATGCGTTTTCTGGAAAGGTTCGAGCCGCGGCTGGTCGGCCCCGTACTCAACGGCACGGCCGATACCCACTCGCCGGTCAACCTGCACGTGTTCGATGATTCACCTGAACACGTGGCCACCTACCTGCTCGACCATGGGATCGCCTTCGAGACACGTTCGCACACGTTCCGACTTGATCGTCAGCGCAACGCGGAATTCCCGGTGTTTCTTTTCGACACCGGCGGCGTGGCGGTGGACGTCACCGTGTTCCCGCGCGACGCATTGCGGCAGGCACCACTCGACCGCACCGACGAACGCCCGCAGCAACGTGCGTCGTTGGCAACGCTGGAAATGATGCTGGCGGGAAACACCTGATCCGGGACTCGGGAGAGTATAAAAAGCTCTCACCCCCCTTCCAAGGGAAGGGGGTCGCGCCGAAGGCGCGGGGGGATGCCATGAGATATTGAGAATCCCCTTCGCTCGTGAAGGGGGAAGACAAACCACCGGCTTACCGATTCTCGATCGCCTTGTACTCGCGCGGCGTCGCGCCGACGTACACCTGACGCGGCCGTCCGATGCGGCCACCAGGCATTTCATGCTGCTCGATCCAGTGCGAGATCCAGCCGGCGGTGCGCGCAATCGCGAACATCACGGTGAACATCTCGGTGGGGATCTTGAGCGCCTTGTAGATGATGCCGGAATAGAAATCGACGTTCGGATAGAGCTTGTGCTCGATGAAGTAGTCGTCTTTCAGCGCGACTTCCTCCAGCTTCATCGCGATGTCCAGCAAAGGATCGTTCACGCCCAGCTTGTCCAGCACCTCGTGGCAGGTCGCGCGGATGATCTTGGCGCGCGGATCGAAATTCTTGTACACGCGATGGCCGAAGCCCATCAGGCGGAAACCCGAATTCTTGTCCTTGGCGCGCTCGACGGCCTTGCTCACGTTCGCGGGTGTACCGATCTCGGTGAGCATTTTCAGTACGGCCTCGTTGGCGCCGCCGTGCGCCGGACCCCACAGCGCGGCAATGCCGGCGGCGACCGATGCATACGGATTGGCGCCGGTGGAACCCACCAGCCGCACGGTGGAGGTGCTGGCGTTCTGCTCGTGATCGGCGTGCAGGATGAACAACAGATCCAGGGCCTTTGCTGCCACGGCATTGATCTTCAACGGCTCACTCGGTACCTCGAACATCATGTGCAGGAAACGATCGACGTACTCGAGGTTGTTGCGCGGGTAGCGGATCGGCCAACCGATCGAATAGCGGTACGCGGCGGCGGCCAGGGTCGGCATCTTGGCGATCAACCGGATCGCGGCCAGCTTGCGCTGCGCCGGATCCTCGTTGTCGGTGGTGTCGTGGTAGAACGCCGACAGCGACGCGACGGACGCGCACAGCATGGCCATCGGATGGGCGTCGTAGTGGAAGCCGTGCAGGAAGTTCTTGACCGATTCGTGCATCATCGTGTGATGCGTGATCTGGTCTTCGAACGCGTGCATTTGCTCCGCCGTCGGCAGCTCGCCTTCCAGCAACAGATAAGCCACCTCCAGGAAACGCGATTGCTCGGCGAGCTGCTCGATCGGATAGCCGCGATACAGCAGCACGCCCTTCTCGCCGTCGATGAAGGTGATCGCACTCTTGCACGCCGCCGTGGCAGCGAAGCCCGGGTCGAAAGTGAAATGCCCGGTCTCGCGATAGAGCGAAGCAATATCCACGCAACTCGGCCCCTGGCTGCCCTCCACCAGCGGCAAGGACACGGAATGATCGGGGGTGGTCAGGGTGACGTTGCTGTTGGACACGGGGGAACTCCTTGGAAGCACACGCTGCGTGCGTGTTTTCGCTCAATTGAATCGGTCGATTATCGCACGATACGGCCGCGTACGCAGGTACAACGATCGGCATGGAACAACAAAAACGCCTTCCGCGATTGCTCACGGAAGGCGTCGGATTTCAAAACACCGGATTCGATTTCCGGATCAACGCACATCCATGTGCTGTCCGGAGTGGCGGCGCCTCAACTGTAGATCCCGTGTCATCGGCCATCCATGGCCTGCACGGGATGAACTCGTCCCCGGATCAAGTCCGGGGCAGGCTCCGAACTCACTTGCCAGCCGCGTAACGCCGCTTGAACTTGTCGATGCGGCCGCCCGCGTCCATCACCTTCTGCTTGCCGGTGTAGAACGGGTGCGAGGCCGACGAGATGTCGACCTTGACCACGGGATATTCGTTGCCATCTTCCCACTTGACGGTTTCATCGCTCGTCATCGTCGAACGCGTAAGGAACGCGAAGTCGGACGCGGCGTCCTGGAAAACCACCGGGTGGTAATCGGGGTGGATGTCGGCTTTCATGGGGTGTTCGCCTGGGTTGGATTGCTGCGGGCAAGCGCGGAATTGTAACCCGACCAGCCTCAGGCTGGCAAGCCGGCGTCAAGCCTCCGCGAATCGCGCCGCGGCGCCTATCCAGCGCTCCACGAGACGCTGCGCCAAGGCCTGATGCCCACGCAGCATCGCCGTCCCGACCTGCTGCACGGCCGGCATCAAGGGGGCATCGCGCACGATGTCGGCCACCCGAAACCCCATTTCGCCGGTCTGGCGTGTGCCCAGCAGTTCGCCGGGGCCGCGCAACCGGAAATCCTGTTCCGCGATCACGAAGCCGTCGTTGGTCTGGCGCAGGGTTTCCAGGCGCTGCTTCGCCAAAATCGAGAGCGGCGGCTGGTACAGCAGTACGCAGGTCGAGGCCACATCGCCGCGCCCGACACGGCCGCGCAACTGGTGGAGTTGCGCAAGCCCCAACCGTTCCGCATTTTCGATGACCATCAGGCTGGCGTCGGGTACATCGACGCCCACTTCGATCACGGTGGTCGCGACCAGCAGCGCGGTGCGGCCGTCCTTGAACGCATCCATCGCCGCCTGCTTCTCTTTCGGTTTCATGCGTCCGTGCACCAGATCCACAGCGAGTTCCGGCAATGCGGTGCATAGCTGCGCATAGGCGACTTCGGCCGCCTGCGCCTGCAGCAGGTCGCTGTCCTCGATCAGCGTGCAGACCCAATATGCTTGCCGCCCTTCCGCGCAGGCTGCGCGGATGCGTTCGATCACCTCGTCTCGGCGGGTGTTGGCGATCGCCACGGTGCGCACCGGCGTGCGGCCCGGCGGCAATTCGTCCAGCGTCGAAACATCGAGGTCGGCGTAGGCACTCATCGCCAGCGTGCGCGGGATCGGCGTCGCGGTCAGGACAAGTTGATGCGGCGCCTCGCCACCCGCCCCGCCCTTGTCCCGCAGCGCCATCCGCTGCTGCACGCCGAAGCGGTGCTGCTCGTCCACGATCGCCAGCCCCAGGCGTGCGAATTCGACGCCTTCCTGCATCAGCGCGTGGGTACCGACCACCACCGGTGCACCCGCCGTCAGTTTGCCAAGCGCCGCCGTGCGTGCTCGCCCGGTGACCTTGCCCGCCAGCCAAACGACTTCGACGCCCAGCGGCTCGAGCCAAGTGCGAAAGCTGCGCAGATGTTGCTCCGCAAGCAATTCAGT
>JAGWZT010000179.1 GCA_018971925.1 Lysobacteraceae bacterium
CACGCCGTTGAAATTCGCGCGCCGGCCGCCGTGCAACCGGAAGAAATCGAAGAATCCGACGATTCCGGTGTCACCGCGGTGGGCCTGGAATCGGCTTCAACCCTGCCGACGGAAGACGATGCCACGGCACTGGTCGCGCGCGAGGCGGCCGAACAGGCCGAGCAGGAACGTCTTGCCGCCGAGAAGGCGGAACAAGAGCGCATCGCTGCCGAACAGGCGGAACAAGAGCGTCTCGCGGCAGAGCAGGCCGAACAGGAGCGGGTCGCCGCAGAGAAAGCCGAACAGGAACGTCTTGCTGCGGAGCAGGCCGAGCGGGAACGGTTGGCGGCCGAACAAGCGGAACAAGAGCGCATTGCCGCCGAGCAGGCGGAACAGGAACGCGTCGCAGCAGAGAAGGCGGAACAGGATCGCTTGGCGACCGAGCGGGCCGAACAAGAGCGCCTTGCAGCCGAACAGGCCGAGCAGGAACGCCTGGCCGCCGAGCAGGCCGAGCGGGAGCGCATTGCTGCGGAGAAGGCCGAACAGGAACGCATTGCGGCCGAACAGGCCGAGCGGGAACGCGTCGCAGAGAAGGCGGAACAGGATCGCTTGGCGGCCGAGCGGGTCGAACAGGAGGAGCGCATCGCGGCCGAACAAGCGAAGCAGGAACGCGTTGCTGCAGAAAAGGCCGAGCAGCGACGTCTTGCAATCGCGCGTGCCAACGCCGAGAAGCAGATCGCCGCCTCGGCATTCCCGCCGTTCCCGGAAGATGCACAGCCGGAAGGTGCCCTGGATATTCCAGGACTCGATCCCGAACTGGTTGATCTCTTCACGGAAGAGGGCGGCGAACTGCTGGATGCCAGCGACGGGTCAATGGCTGCCCTGCGCAGCGCATCCGGTGACGCTGAATCGGTGCGTTCATTGCAGCGCAACCTGCACACCCTCAAGGGCGGCGCGCGGGTGGTCGGCATTTCCCAGGTGGGCGACCTCGCACACGCGATGGAAACCCTGCTCGAAAAAGCCGGCGACCGCAGGCGCGGGCTGGAACCCATCGAAGTGGATTCGCTGGAGCGCGGTTTCGATCGCCTGCACGACCTGGTTGAGCGCATCCGGCAGGGCCGGGCAATCGCGACGCCGGTCAACGCGATCGATCGTTTCAACGCATTGGCGGAAGGTCGCCCCGTCGGCACCGGCGCGGTGCAGGCGGCAGCCGAGCCTGCGGTGGAGACGCGACAGCCGGCCAGGACCGTCGCGCCCGCGCCGCGCGAGGCACCGCGATTGCTCGAAACCGAGGCGCATGCGTCGGCGGAACTGATCCGCGTGCGTTCCGACCTGCTCGATTCACTGGTGAACGCGGCGGGCGAAGCATCGATTTACCGCGCGCGTCTGGAGCAGCAGGTCGGCAACTTCCGCTTCAACCTGGTCGAACTGAACCAGACGGTGTTGCGTTTGCGCGAACAGCTGCGCAAGCTCGAGATCGAAACCGAAACCCAGATCCTGTCGCGTTACCAGCGCGAGAACGAAGCCGGCGCGGGTGCCACGTTCGATCCCCTCGAGCTGGACCGCTTCTCGAACCTGCAGCAGTACTCGCGCGCGCTGGCCGAGTCGGTATCCGACCTGGCGTCGATCCAGGACATCCTGGATGACCAGACCCGCCAGTCCGAAACGCTGTTGCTGCAACAGTCGCGGGTGAACTCCGATTTGCAGGACGGCCTGATGCGCACGCGCATGGTGCCGTTCGAGTCGATGGTGCCGAACCTGCGCCGCACCTTGCGTGGCGCCGCCGACGAACTCGGCAAGCGCGCGCAATTGCGCGTGGAAGGCGCGCAGGGCGAAATGGATCGCAGCGTGCTGGAACGCATGAAGGCGCCGTTCGAGCACATGCTGCGCAACGCCTTGACGCACGGCATCGAAGCGCCGGCCGAACGCGTTGCGCGTGGCAAGCCGATGGAAGGCACGGTCACCATCGAGGTCGGCCGCCAGGGCACCGAAGTTTTGGTGCGTGTATCCGACGATGGCGCGGGTTTCGATCGCGACGCCATCCGCGCGAAGGCGATCGAGCGCGGGCTGTTGAAGCCCGACGTTCCGGTTTCCGACAGCGAGCTGTTCGGTTTCGTGCTGCAAACCGGCTTCTCCACCGCGGGTGAAGTCAGCCAGCTGGCCGGCCGCGGCGTCGGCATGGACGTGGTAGCCAACGAGATTCGCCAGCTTGGCGGGTCGCTGGCGATCGAGTCCGAACACGGCAAGGGCACCACGTTCAACATCCGCCTGCCCTTCACGCTGGCGGTTACGCAGGCCATTACGGTCCGCGCAGGCGAGACGACCTTCGCGATCCCGATGACCTCGGTACAGGCGGTGTCGCGTATCCGACGTCAGGAAATGGCCGACCGGCTTGCGTCCGGTGAACGCACGATCAGTCATGCCGGCGAGGAATACACGCTGCACGATTTGTCGGAGTTGCTTGGCTTCGGTGCGGCAAGCATTCCCGAGGAAGGCTCCGGGCAGTTGCCGCTGCTGATGGTGCGTGCGGGCGACCTGCGCGCCGCCATCCGCATCGATACGGTGATCGGTTCGCGCGAAATCGTGGTGAAGCCGATCGGTCCGCAGATCAGCAACGTGCCCGGCATGTTCGGCGCCACCATTCTGGGTGATGGGTCGGTGATGCTCATCCTCGATCTCGCACCCCTGGTGCGCCACTTCGATGCCAAGCAGGCTGCCATAGCGGCAGCGGCCGGCGAAACCGAAACTTCACCCGAGGTGCCCGTGGCGGCCATCGCGCGCAGGGAATCGGAGGGCCCGCGCGTCGTGATGGTGGTGGATGATTCGATCACGATGCGCAAGGTGACGACGCGTGTGCTCGAACGCGAGCGACTGGAGGTCGTTACCGCGAAGGATGGCGTGGATGCGCTGGAGAAACTGCAGGAACGCGTGCCCGATGTCATGCTGCTCGACATCGAGATGCCGCGTATGGACGGATTCGAACTGGCCACGCACATGAAGAACGACACGCGTTTCCGCCACGTGCCGATCATCATGATTACCTCGCGTACGGGTGAAAAACATCGCCAGCGCGCGTTCGAGATTGGCGTGGACCGCTACCTCGGCAAGCCATACAGCGAAGCCGACCTGCTGCACAACGTCGGCGAGATTCTGGAGGCCCACCGTGCTTGACCAGAAGATTCCCGCACGGCCGCGCGTGGCGCTGGTGTTCGGCGCCGCCAGCTCCGCTGACCATCTGCGGGACGCGGTGTCCAACCACGTGGAGATCGTCTACGAAGTCTCCGCGGCGGACTTCGACGTATCGCGTCTCGTCGTCTCGCGGGCAACCACGGCGTTGGTGAATCTCGACGACTGCGAGTTGCTGGACGGCGTTGAAGCGCGGCTGCAGGAGACCGGCGTCGCGGTGGTCTTCAATGATCCCGAGATTTCCAGCAAGCTGGGCGGTTGGGCGCTGGCGCGCTGGCTGCGCCACCTGACTGCCAAACTGAGCGGCAACAGCGATTTTGATCCACCGCGCCCGGTGTCCGCGCAAACAGCGCCGGTTGTCGCCGCGGCCGCGGTTGAAGCCCAAGGCTCCGTGGAAACCGGATCGGCTGCCCCGTTCGGTATGGAGAACGCGCCACACATCATGGAACGGCCCTTGTCACCGGCAGAAATCGAATCGATGACGGCGGATTTCGGTGCGGTGCAAGAGCCTTCGGTGTTATCTGCAGGCCTTGCCGAAAACGCGGTTGCGACTCCCGCATCCGCGGATATTGGCGGCGCTCAATCGCCGGCGCTGGCCATCATGGAGTTTGAAACAGAGACACCACTGCCTGCGCTTCCGGCCGGTGCAATGGACGTGGCCATCCCGATGCCCGAAAAGGACATCGAACATGGCGACCCCGATGCACTCGACGTCGACACCGAAGCGCTGTCGGCGATGATCGATGCGCGGCTGGCAGCAGCGGAAGGCGAACCCGTCCCGAAATCTCCCGAGGTTTGGCGCGTCATCGAGGGTGGCAGCGTTTCCGCGGTCGAGCTTCCACCGATTGGGCCGGAACCGGTTGCGGTGGCGCCTGCCGGCGCACCGCAACCCGAGATGCCCATTGACGACACCGATGTGTTGAAAGCGTTGCCGTCGCTGGACGATTGGCAACTGGTCGACCCGGACGCTCCTGTTGCGCCGGCTCCGAAGCGTGACGAGCATGCCTTGCCCGCACTTTCGATTGATTTCGGGGATCTGGAACTGGTGCCCATGGAAACCATGGTGCCGATCGAACTGAATGAGGAGCCCGCCGAACGCTGGATGCACGCCAGCAACGGCACCGGCGGAGCGGCTGGAAAGGCGAAGCCGGCAACCGCGGATTCGAAGGGAGAGCATGCATGAGCGCCGCACAGGCTTTGCCGCGCGAAATCCGCGGCGTCATGCTTCCGGTGACGGGCGGCCGAGTGCTGGTGCCCAATACCACCATGGCCGAGGTGATCACCTACGCGCAACCCGCGGCGATCGCGAACGCGCCGTCGTGGATGCTGGGCCGCCTGGCGTGGCGCGGCTGGGGCTTGCCGGTACTGGCGTTCTCGGTGCTTGCCGGCGTTGCGGAACGGGAACCCGCCGAGAACACCAGGGTTGCGATCCTGAAAGCGCTGAGTGGCCACGCGCGACTGCCGTATTTCGGTGTCCTCTGCCAGGGCTTTCCGCGCCTGACATTGATTTCGGAAGAGACACTGGTCACGGACGAAGCGTCCGACACGGTGCTCACGGGCGTGCGCGACCAGGTGCGCGTGCACGACGAGTCGGCGTGGATTCCGGATCTCGGCGCGATCGAAAACCTGATCGTCGGCGCACTGGCCGCAGCGGCCTGACGTCTGCCCGCACCACAACGCGTTTCCCGGTCGGTTCAGAAGTCGCCGCAGACGGCCTGCAGTGCAGCCAGTGCGGCCAAGCCTGCGGTTTCCGTGCGCAAAACGCGTGGTCCCAGTGCGAGTTCGCCGAAACCCGCTTGGCGCAGCGCGGCCAGATCATTGCCGCTGAACCCGCCCTCCGGGCCCACCGCCAGCATCACGTTCTTCGGAGCGGATGCGAAATTCCGCAGGCGCGCGGTTCCGCCCGGGTGCAGCATCCAGCGGACTTCCGTGCTTGCCTGCGGGTGCGCGGCGAGGCAAGCATCCAACGATGCCGGGGC
>JAGWZT010000180.1 GCA_018971925.1 Lysobacteraceae bacterium
CTGGATCGAGGAGTACGCCGACACGCGGCTGGCGGACGGCTTGATCTGGCGCCTGTTCTACGAGATCTCCGTCAAGAAGCGCACCACGGGCCAGCCGGCGGACGCGGAAGTGGTGCGACGTGCGCGCGAAGTCGAGATTCCCGAGGCGCTGGAATATCTGGAAACGCAGATTCCGGTGGACGGTTTCATCTTCGGCGAACTCTCGATCGCCGACATCGGCGTCGCCTGTTACTTTCGCACCGCGGCGTTCGTGCGTTACACCGTCGATCGCGCGCGTTGGCCGAGGACGGCGGCATTGCTGGACCGCACGTGGGCGCTGCCGGCGTTCCGGAAACTCGCGCACTTCGAAGATTGCACGCTGCGTGTTCCACTCGCCGAGCAGCGTGGCGCCTTGCGCATGGCGGGCGCCAGGTTGACCGACGTGACGCTGGGGACCGGCCCGCTTCGCCAGGTTGCGGTGCGCTCGACCTGAATGGCCCGCGTCAGCCCGGCGCGTTGGTCCGCACCGCCACCGCCGCGCCGAGCAGGCCGGGATTCGGATGGGTGATCACCTGCACCGCCATGCGCCGCATGTAATCGGCATGGCGACCCTTGGCGGTGAACGCGTCCATGAATTCGCTGCGGCGGAAGAAGTCGAGGAAGTGCAGCACCACGCCGCCGGCGATCAGCACGGTGCTGGCGCCGTGCAGCAACGCGGCATCGCCCGCGACTGCGCCGTAGATGCGGCAGAAGCGACGCAATGCGTGGACCGCATCCGCTTCGCCCGCCAGCGCCGCCTCCACCACGTCCTTGGAGCGGCGCGAGCCGGTCTGCACGGCGGGCGCGACGATGGGCTCGATGCCGCGCAGGCACGCGTCGATATTCGACAGGCCATGGCCGCTCAGCAGGCGCTCTGTTGAAACGCGCCCATGGCGCACGCGCAGCCACGCGGCGATCTTGCGTTCCTCGTCATCGATGGGGGCAAAACTCGCGTGGCCGCCTTCGGTGGGCACCACGTGCCAGCCTTGTTCAGTCGAGCCCGTCAGCAGCGCGACGCCCAGCCCGGTACCCGCACCTATCAATGTCACCGGACCCGCCGGCGGCGTGGCGAGCGTGCCGTGGATCGCGATGCGATCGCTCGCAGCGAGATGCGGAGCCGCCCACGCGATCGCCGCGAAATCGTTGATGAGTTGCAGGCCCTGCAGGTCCAGAGCCTGTTGCAGCCTGCCGCGGTTGAACGACCAGTCGCGGTTGGTCAGCGTGATGTCATCGCCCTCGATCGGCGACGCGACCGCCAGTGCGCCGCGCGCAGGCCTGGCGTTCGTCGCCTCCAGGTACTGCAGTGCGGCGTCGCCCAGGCTGTGGAAGCCCGCGTCGGTGAAGGTTTGTTCCTGCAGGATTTGCGGTGAGCCGGCCGTGAGGTCGGTGAGTGCGAAGCGCGCGTTGGTGCCGCCGATGTCGCCGATCAGTGCAAGGTTCTGCATCGTCCATCAATCCTTGTTCGCGTGTTCCGGGCGCGGTACGTCCTGCCACAGGCTGGATCGTCGCACCATCAATTTCATCGGCAGCATCCGGCTTTCCACGGTTTCGTTGTGGATCAGGCGCAGCAAGCTTTCCACCAGCATCTCGCCTGCGCGCTGCGTGTCCTGCTGCACGGTCGTGAGCGGGGGATTGACGAAGCTGGCCATGGGTATGTCATCGAAGCCGACCACGGCGACCTCGAACGGTACGCTGATGCCTTGCGCCGACAAGGCGCCGATCGCGCCGATCGCGATCAGATCACTGGCGGCGAAGATCGCGTCGAAAGGTTCGCCACGCGCGAGCAGGGTTTCCGTCGCGCGGCGTCCTTCTTGCTGCGAGCTTTCCGCATCCACCTGCAGCGTGTCGTCGGGCACGATGCCGCGGGTGCGCAGGGCCTGCAGATGACCGCGGTAGCGTTCCTGGAATTCGGGAAAATGCTGCGAGGCGTCGCCGAGGAAGGCGATGCGGCGGCAACCCTGGTCGAGCAGGTGCTCGGTAATGCTGCGGCCCCCGCTGAAGTTGTCGCAGCCGATGGTGACGCAGGGCTGATCGGGCATCACCGCGCCCCAACTGACCAGCTTGGTGCCGCGCGCGCGCAGTTTTTCCAGGCGGCTGGTGTGGGTCAGGTAATCGCCATAACCCAGCAGGATGATGCCGTCGGCCTTTTTGCTCTCCGCGAAGTCGGCGTGCCAATCGCGCGAGAGCTCCTGGAACGAGATCAGAAGGTCGTAACCGTGCCGCGCGCAGGCACGCGTGATCGAGCCCAGCATCGACAGGAAGAAGGGGTTGATGTGTGAATCGTCCGGCGTGGGATCCTCGAAGAACAACAGCGCAAGCGTGCCGGTGAGCCGGCCGCGCAGGTTCGACGCGTTCTTGTCCACCGTGTAATTGAGCGTCGCCGCGGCCGCCTCGACGCGCCGGCGGGTTTCCTCGCTCACCGAGGGGTCGCCGCGCAGCGCGCGCGACACCGTGGCCTGGGAAACCCCGGCCTTTTCGGCGATGTCGAACGACGTGATGCGCTTCTTGCTGTGCACGCGATGGCGGCCTTCGGACCCTGCGACCGGGCGATCGGGGGCTACGATGCTAGCCAAATTCGCGCGACGCTGCCGGGCGGAGCCCATCGCCTTCAACCCGGCATGTCCTCCAGCTCCACGCCGCGGGTTTCGCGCACGAATTTCAGCACGAACAGCAGCGAGATCGCCGCGAACGCCGCGTACGCGCCATACGAGAACGGCAGGCTGAACTGCGCCATCACCGGAAAGGTGCTGGTGATCGCGAAATTGGCCAGCCACTGCGCGGCGGCCGCCACCGCCAGCGCCATCGCGCGGATGCGGTTGGGGAACATCTCGCCCAGCAGCACCCACACCACCGGGCCCCAGCTCACCCCGAAGAAGATCACGTACAGGTTGGCGGCGACCAGCGCAACCGGCCCCCATGGCGCGGGCAGGCTCAAGGCCGCGCCACTGCCACTGGCTTCGGCGAAGCACCACGCCATCAGTGCCAGCGTGACGGCCATGCCGGCCGAGCCGATGACCAGCAGCGGCTTGCGCCCGATGCGGTCGACCAGCGCGATCGCCACCAGCGTCACCAGCACGTTCACGATGGACGTGACCACCGTGATCGCGAACGCGTTGGATTCGCTGAAGCCGACCGAATGCCACAAGGTCGACGAGTAGTAGAAGATCACGTTGATGCCGACGAATTGCTGGAACATCGACAGCAGGATGCCGACCCAGACGATCGGCAGCAGGCCCGTGCCGCCGCCGACGAGATCGCGCCATGCCGGCTTGTGCTCGCTCTGCAGGCTCTTCGAGATGTCGAGCAATTTGCGGTGCAGCGCGGGTTCACCATCCAGCGCCAGGACTTGGCGCAGCACCGCAAGCGCTTCCGTGGTACGGCCGCGCGCGACCAGATGCCGCGGCGATTCCGGCACCGCAAGCGTGAGCGCCCCATACACCGCGGCGGGAATCACGCCGGCCAGGAACATCCAGCGCCATGCGTCGAGGCCAAACCACAGTGTCCGTTCCGCGCTGCCTGCCGAGGCGGCCAGCCACGCGTCGCTCAGCAACGCGATGAAGATGCCGAGCACGATCGCGAGTTGCTGCATCGAACCCAGGCGTCCGCGAATCCACGCGGGTGAAATTTCCGCGATGTACGCCGGTGCGACCACCGAGGCCACGCCCACGCCGACGCCGCCGACCACGCGCCACGCGATCAACGCAGCCACCGAGCCCGCGAATCCCGCACCCAATCCGCTCGCGGCCAACAGTACCGCCGCGACCTGCATCGTTCGCACGCGCCCGAAGCGATCCGCGAGGCGGCCGGCGTACCATGCGCCGGCTGCCGATCCGAGCAGTGCGCAGGACACTGCGAATCCGGTCCATGCTGCGCTGAGTCCGAACGCATGGCGCAGTGCGTCCACCGCGCCATTGATCACCGCGGTGTCGAACCCGAACAGGAAACCGCCCAGTGCGGCGGCGGCCGCGATCATCACCACGCGCAAGTTCGCGCGGCGGGACGCGTTGATGCTGGCGGCGGACGGATTCATCGGGCGGTCCCGGCGTGGCTGGCGTTCGGTTTGGACTCGGTGTGAACCACCTCGGCGAGCGACGCGAACATCGCACCGTAAGCCGGCAAGCGCACATACTCGCCGTCGAGCGTGCCTTCATGCAAGCCATGCCCGTGCAGCAGCCGCGCACCACGCAACGAAGGGATCGACAAATCCGTCCGTGAGTCGGAGAGATTGAAGGCGACCAGCAGGTTTTCGCCGGAGGCCTCGCGCGTGAAGGCCAGGACCGGTTCCGGTGTGTCCAGAAAGCGGATAGCGCCCGTGCGCAGCGCCGGATGCGCGTGTCGCCACCGCATGAAGGCGCGGAAGCCGTTGAGCGTGGAGATGTCGTTCGCTTCCTGCTGCGACACCGCCAGGGCAAGGTGTTCCTGCGGCACTGGCAGCCATGGCGCACCGGTGGTGAAGCCGCCGTGTGCGCCGGTGGTCCACGGCATCGGCGTGCGACAGCCATCGCGTCCCTTGAACTGTGGCCAGAACGCGATGCCGTAGGGATCCTGCAAGGCTTCGAATGGCAGCTCGGCTTCGGTCAGGCCCAGCTCCTCGCCCTGATAGACGCACACGGAACCGCGCAGCGAGCACACCATCGCGGTCAGCAGATTGGCCATCCCGGCGGACGTGCGATCGCCACCCCAGCGCGACAGCACGCGCTCGACGTCGTGGTTGGAAATCGCCCAGCAGGGCCAGCCTTCGGTCATCCTGGCCTCCAGTGCACGCACGGTGTTGCGGATATAGGCGGCGCTGAAGTTGTCGGTCAGCAGTTCGAAGCTGTAGCCCATGTGCAGGCGATGCCCGGCCGTGTAGTCGGCCATCGTCGCGAGGGAATCTTCCGACGCGATTTCCCCGAGCGTGGTTGCGCCGGGATAACGGTCGAGCAGCGCACGCAGTTCGCCAAGGAACGCAAGGTTTTCCGGCTGCGTGTTGTTGTAATAGTGGTATTGGTACGCGTACGGATTGTCGGCACTGAATCCACGCCCGCTGCGCTGAGCCTTGGGTTTGGGCGGGTTGTCGCGCAATTGCGGGTCGTGGAA
>JAGWZT010000181.1 GCA_018971925.1 Lysobacteraceae bacterium
CAGATCGCGCGCTGCGAAGATGAAACCGAGCAGCCACAGGCCGTTGGGTTCGAAGCTGTGGTTGACGTAGCACTCGTCGGGCCAGTCGGGCGAAAGGGTGTAGCGGTCCTCGAACCAGCGCACCGATGTGTGCAATTGCGCGGCGCGCTCCGGGTCGGACAGGATTTCGGCGAACGACCAGGTCTGGTCGATCCGGTCCGGTGCGACCGCAATGCGCCCGTGCCGCAGGGTTTCTTCCAGGAACAGGCCCTTGCCCGCGCCTGGAATGGTGGACGGGGCGATGCGGTAGCGGGGCAGGATCACGATGGTCGCGCAGGCGGTGGAGGCGCGCCAGTGTAGTGCGTGTCGCCGCCCTGCGGCTGCCGGCGCCGGGGATCGAGATCCTCGGCACCGGGGCCGTGAAACGTCAATGTTTGCGCGACTTCCGCGCGGGCTTGGAGGCAGTCTTCGCGGCAGACGCGCTGCCGTCGAGGCGGATCGCATCGCGGTTGCGCTCGAGCGTCTTTGCGCCCACGCCCTTGACGTTACCGACGTCATCGACGCTCTTGAACGGACCGTGCGCGTCGCGGTAGGCGACGATGGCCTGGGCCTTGCTGATGCCGATGCCGTCGAGCGAGGTGGCGATGGTTTGCGCATCCGCCTTGTTGACGTTGACCGGCGTCGCGGCGAATGCCGGCAGCGCCATGGCGAAGCAGAGCGCGAGTGCGCAGAGTGATTTCTTGAACATGTCGGTTCTCCCTTTTGGGTGGATCGCGCCGGCGATGCGGCGCGTGGAAACAGCATGCCGCGGCCACGCCGTCGCGACAGTCGGGCAGCGGAGCAGACGCATGTCGGACGATTCGGGCGGCGCGTGTGGGGATCGTCCGATGGGGTGGCTGTTACACTGGGCTATTGCCCGTTCGCAGGAGGTTGTCCATGGATGCCAGCAAGGCCCGTGCCTTCATCGGGAGGATCTGGGACGACGAAGTGGTGCCCCGCATCACCGAGTACATCAGGATTCCCAACAAGTCGCCGATGTTCGACAAGGACTGGGCGACGCACGGCCACATGGATGCCGCGGTCGCCTTGATGGAAAAGTGGGCGCGCGCGAAGCTGGAGTCGCTGCCGGGCGCGGCACTCGAAGTGGTGCGCCTGCCGAATCGCACGCCGCTGATCTTCATCGACGTGCCGGCCTCGGGCAATGAAGCGCGCGCCGATGACTGCGTGCTGCTGTACGGACATCTGGACAAGCAACCGGAAATGACCGGCTGGAGCGAAGGTCTGGGTCCGTGGACGCCGGTGCTGAAGGGCGATCGCCTGTACGGCCGCGGCGGCGCCGATGACGGTTACGCGATTTTCGGTTCGCTGTCGGCGCTGCTCGCGTTGCACGAGCAGGGTGCGCCGCATGCGCGTTGCGTGGTGATGATCGAAGCGTGCGAAGAGTCGGGCAGCTACGACTTGCCGTATTACGTCGACCACCTGGCGCCGCGCATCGGCCAGCCTTCGCTGGTGGTGTGTCTGGATTCCGGCTGCGCCAATTACGACCAGTTGTGGCTGACCACTTCGCTGCGCGGCATGACCGGCGGCGAGCTGACCGTCGAAGTGCTGTCCGAAGGCGTGCATTCGGGCGACGCGTCGGGCGTGGTGCCCGACAGCTTCCGCCTCGTTCGCGACCTGTTGTCGCGGCTGGAGGATCCGGCCACCGGCACGATCGTGCCGAGGGAACTGTACGTTGAGGTGCCGGCCGAGCGCGTCGAGCAGGCCAAGCAGTGCGCGGAGATTCTCGGCGACGAGGTGTACGACAAGTTTCCGTGGAAGGACGGCATGCGGCCGGTCAACAAGGACCGCGTCGAGCTTATCCTCAACCGCACCTGGCGCCCGCAACTCGCGATTACCGGCGCGGCCGGGCTGCCTGCGCTGGAGAACGCGGGCAACGTGTTGCGGCCGCTCACGTCGCTGAAGCTCAGCCTGCGCGTCCCGCCGACGGCGAACGGCAGCAAGGCCGGCGATTTCGTGAAGCGCCTGCTGGAAAAAGATCCTCCGTATGGCGCGAAAGTCACGTTCAAGCTCGAAAAGGACGGCAGCGGCTGGAACGCGCCGAAACTTTCCGGGTGGCTCGACGGCGCGGTGTCGCAGGCGTCGCAGGACGCGTTCGGCGCGCCGCCCGCGTACATGGGCGAGGGCGGAAGCATTCCGTTCATGGGCATGCTGGGTGAGAAATTCCCCAAGGCACAGTTCCTGATCACGGGCGTGCTGGGTCCGCATTCCAACGCGCACGGCCCGAACGAATTCCTGCACATCCCCACCGGCAAGAAAGTTTCGCAGGTGGTCGCGGGCGTGGTCGCGGCGCACGCGAAAGCGAGTGCGCAGGGTCTGACCTGAAGAAGCGTTGGATAACCTGCTGCGTTTGCAACTTCAAGGAATCAAGATGTCGACGATTCGTGTGGCGACGCGCGCCGATGCCGATGAGCTGGGGAAGCTCTCCGGCCAGTTGGGTTATCCCGCGGACCCCGCAACCGTTTTGCGCCGGCTGGAGGGCGTGACTTCGCACCACGCGGGCGTGGTGTTGGTGGCGGTCGACCCGCAAGGCGGGCTGGGAGGGTTTGCGCATGTTGAACCGCGCCGCCTGCTGATCGCGGAGCCGTTCGCCGAACTCGCCGCCTTGGTCGTATCCGAAACGGCGCGCGGGCAGCGCGTCGGCAGTGCCTTGCTGGCGGCCGCCGAAGCTTGGGCGCGGGAGCAGGGCTTCGCGAGCATGCGCGTGCGCTCCAACGTCCTGCGCGAGCGCGCGCATCGTTTCTACCTGCGCGAGGGTTACACCGAGAAGAAACGGCAAGCCGTTTTTCTCAAGCATCTATAAGGTGGCTGCTTGATGTGAACGCAAGTCCGTTCGCGTTGAGCGTAGTGAGCATAGCGAACGGAGTCGAAACGCCTTGTCCTTCGACTTCGGCCGTCTTGTTCGCGATGGGCCTACGCTCAGGACGAGCGGAAGTTGATTCGACGCACTACCGGGTGCTCCGATGACCTGACGCCGTCTGCGTGAGCCATTACCCTTGACCGGCCGCTCGCTTCCCTAAACGCCCATGCTTTACGACCTTCCTCCCGTCACGCGCGCTTTGCTGATCGCCAACGTGGTGGTCTTCCTGTTGGAGCAAGTCCCGTCGCTGCAGCCGTTCCTGCTTGCTTACGGTGCGTTGTGGCCCGTCGGCCACGCGCGGCTCGTGCAGTTTCCGAATGGCGAGGTGATGGCGGCGGGATTCCACTTTTGGCAGGTCATCACCTACGCTTTCCTGCATGGTGGCTGGACGCATATCCTCTTCAACATGTTCGCGTTGTGGATGTTCGGCGGCCCGATCGAGCATTTGCTGGGCACGAAGCACTACACGTTCTACTACTTCTTCTGTGCAGTAACCGCGGCGATCGCGCACATGCTGGTCGCGCAATATTTCACGCACGGTTTTTATCCGACACTTGGCGCATCCGGTGCGATATTCGGGTTGCTGGTGGCGTTCGGCGTGATGTATCCGCGCCTGAAGATGTTCCTGATCTTCCTGCCGATCCCGATGCCGGCGTGGGTGTTCGTGATCGGCTACATCCTGCTGGAATTGTTCCTGGGGGTCACCGGCAGCCAGGAAGGCGTCGCCCATTTCGCGCACCTCGGCGGCGCGGTCGGCGGGTTCGTGTTGCTGCAGTATTGGCGCGGCAAGTTGCCGGTCAAGCCGCGGCGCATCCTGACGCGCTGAGGCTCACGCGAAGTCTGCCGCGAGCGCTTTCTGCTGTGCCCCGGTCAGTAGCGCGTAGGCGCGGTAATTGGGATGTTCGATCCGAAAAACCGCGTTGGCGCCGCGTTTGAAGCCGGTGATCATGCCGGCATCCAGCTCGAAGCGCAGGAAATGTACCGCGGCGGTTTTTTCGTCGTTGCTGCGAGGCAGATCCTCATCGGCGATGGCCGTGACCGGTGCATGGCCATCGATGGCCAGTTGCACGGCGTGCTCGACGTTGCGCAGGCGCAACAGTTCGCGCTTGCGCACCTCGACATCGTCGTACTCGATCAACATCGTGCACTTGAGGTTCGTGCCGTCCGGGACCAGCGGGTTGTAGGTCTCGAGTTCCTCGGCGATGCCATCCGGTTCGAAGATTTTCTCGGTACGCAGCATTTCCTGGATCTGGTACTGGATGGTCAGGCGATCCTCGAACAGCAATGTCACGTGCTCTCCAATGCACACCTTGCGGTCGCGCTTGTGGGCCAGCACGCGCGCACGGAAATCCGCGCGCTGCCTGGCGTAGGCTTCGAGGGAAAGCAGGTTGCCGGGAGTCAACGGGTTCATCTCAGATTCCATAGGCCTTGCGCAAGAGCGACAGAGGATGTTGCTGCGTGGGTTGCTGGTTCAGGCCGTGCGCGAGGTGTGCACCGGCCATTGGGCAGTCGCTGGTGAGGGTCGCCGCGCCCGAGTCCCGGATCCGTGCTTCGACCGGCTTGGCGATCCTGCGTGACAGCGGGTAGGTACCGGTCTTGACGCCGTAGGTGCCGTCGTGACCCGAACACCGCTCGATCGTGACGATTTCGGTGTCCGGCACCAGCGACAGGATGTCGCGCGTCTTCGGGCCGATTTTCTGCACGCGTTGGTGGCAGGCGACATGCCATGCAAGTTTGCCCAGCGGGTACTTGAAATCGGTTTTCAGCAGGCCCGCCGCGTGGCACTCGGCCAGATATTCGAACGGATCGAAGAATGCGCGCTGCACCAGCCTCACGTCTTCGTCCCCCGGAAACATCAACGGCAGTTCCTGCTTGAACATCAACACGCAGGAAGGGATCGCGGCAGTCAGGTCGAAACCGGCGCGTACGGCTTCGGCCAACACCGGAATGTTTTCGTTCTTGTATTTCGTGACCGAACCGAGATCGCCCAGCTCCAGTTTCGGCATGCCGCAGCAGACTTCCTTTGATACCAGCTTCACGGGAATGTCGTTGTGCGCCAGCACCACGGCGAGGTCTTCCACCACATCGGGCAACACGCAGTCGCAGTAGCACGTGGCGAAAATCGCGAGTTTGCCGCGAGTCCTGCCGGTGGCCGTGGCCGTTCCCGCAGCATCG
>JAGWZT010000182.1 GCA_018971925.1 Lysobacteraceae bacterium
GAAGGGCACGTCCTGCTGGTCATTGCCGAGACTGCGGCCGACGTAACTGACGATACCCGCGCTGACTGAATGATCGAGGCCGTACGGCGAACCGATCGCCACCACCCACTGCCCGGGCTGCAGGGCATTCGAATTGCCGATCTGCACCGTTGGCAGGTTGGTGGCATCAATCTTCAGCAACGCGATGTCGTAGCCCTTGTCGGTGCCGATGACCTTGGCCGCAAAAGTGCGGTGGTCGGAAAGGTGCACCTTCACCGTATCGGCGTTGGCCACCACGTGGCGGTTGGTGAGGATGTAACCGTCGGACGAGATGATGAAACCCGAACCCAGCGATTCGCCGCCACGATCGGGTTGCTGGAACTGCGGCCCGAACGGCATGCCGAAGAAGTGCCGGAAGATTTCCGGTATCTGCTGTTGCTGGGTTTGCTGCTGCTGATCCGGACTGTCGCTGCCCATCTCGCTGGCATGGTCGTAGTGCGCGACCACGTTCACCACCGCGGGCCCGTACTTCTGCACGATGCTGGTGAAGTCCGGCAGCGCCGCGGTCGGCGTCGCCGCCAGCCCCACGCCCGCGCCGGAAAAACACAACAGAACGAATACGGCGGCTATCCGCCTCGCCCGTTTCAACATGGTGTTCTCCTTCATGTGATTTGCAAAACAGGATGCCGTGTCCGGCATGCACGCACACGCGCGCTGCCCAAACCGGGCGCGGCGCAAAACAAGAGGTGCGGCGCGCGTCCGCGAAACAACGATTGGCGCGATCCGGCCTGCCGTGCAATGCGCGGCGACCGATGGATCAGTGCCGGGCAGCGGAACTGCTGGCCGGCGGTGATTCCGGAAGCAGCACGATCGAGAACGGCAACTCGGATTGGCCGGCCTGGAACGAGGGCATCAACGGCAACGCGGCATCACGCGCATAAGTGGCGCGCCGCAGGTAATCGGGCTGCATCAAGCCGGTGCCGTACACCACGTTGGCGGACGCGGGCTGGATGGGGAGTGCCGTCGGCTGGCGTGACAACAGCCACGGCGGCGGCGTGACCTGGTTCCCCGCAGGCGCGGCTTCGGCCAGCGCAGTTGCCGCTGCCGGAGCAGGCGCGGTGCTGGACTGCGTGACCGTCGCCGGTGCGCCCACACGGGGATTCGGGGTGTTCAACATCAGCGCGGCGACGGCCACGCCCGCGGCGATGGCGCCGCCGCCCATGTAACGCGCCCAGTGCCGCTGACGCATGCGCGGCGCCGCTTCCACCTGGACCGCGGCGACGACGCGTGAAGCGAAATCGTTGTCGCGTTGCGGCGCCGACATGCGTGCCGAATCGGAGACGAGGCACGCGCGGATCAGGTGCCAGCGCGACCAGGTCGCGCCGAGCTCGGGATCGTGGTCGAGGCGCCGCAGCAGGAAACGGGTCGGCTCTGCGGCCAATTCACCGTCCATCAGGGCGGAAAGGTCTTCGCGGCTGGTCGGATCCATTACCTTGCACCTCTTGCAGCACGGTTCAACAAATCAGGCATCTTCATTCGAAAGCAGCGGCCGCAGTTTTTCGTCGATCGCTTCGCGCGCCCGGAAGATGCGCGAACGCACCGTTCCGATCGGGCAGTCCATGCGTTCGGCGATTTCCTCGTAGGACAGACCATCGACCTCGCGCAGGGTAATCGCGTCGCGCAGCTCTTCGGGCAGCTTTTCGACCGTGGCGAACACCGTTTGTTCAATTTCGTGGCGGGCCAGCTCGTGCTCGGGGGTGGCTTCGTCGCGGAGGCGCGCGCCGGCGTCGAACTGCACGGCGGTGTCGGCGTCGATGTCCTCGGCGGGCGGGCGGCGGCCCTGGGCGACCAGGTGGTTCTTGGCGGTGTTCACGGCGATCTTGTACATCCACGTATAAAAAGCGCTGTCCCCACGGAAGGCACCGATCGCGCGATAGGCGCGGATGAAGGCTTCCTGGGCAACATCCTCGCATTCGCTCCAGTCACGCACATACCTCGACACCAGGCCGATGATCTTGTGCTGGTATTTGCGAACCAGCAGGTCGAAGGCCTTGTTGTCGCCTTTGCGCACGCGCTCGACCAGAGCACGATCGGTTTCCACATCGCCCATGCGGGCGGCACTCCCTACGGCGCCGGACGCAACATGCGCACCGGTATGACCGCGCCCCTGGCGCGAAAGTTCAGGCGAGTTGGCCATCCCGCAATCCTTGAAATCGTTCGTTGCATAGGGTTGGGTCGGTCCCCTGCCGGATCAAGCGTAACGGGCGGCAGGGCCGACGGGTAAACGCCGCAGGCCGCCCGGACGTTGACCGCATCCTCCGGCCGGCCGATGATGCCCCTTCGGTTGCAAGCAGGAGTACGACGTGTTCGAGGGTCTGCGGCTCAGCCACTGGAAGGTTGCACAAGACATCGACGGCGTGCTGACGCTGACCATGGATCGTAGCGGCAGCAACGTGAACGCCTTGTCACGCGCGCTGCTGGACGAACTTGACGCGATGCTGGAACGCGTGGCCATCGAACGGCCCGCCGCGGTCGTGATCCATTCCGGCAAACCCTCGGGTTTCGCGGTGGGCGCGGACCTGAAGGAATTCGAGGGTTACGAACACCAGGGCACGGTGCGCGAGGAAATCGAAAACGGCCAGCGCGTGTTCGAACGCCTGGCGCGATTGCCGATGCCGACCGTGGCCGCGATCCACGGCGCCTGCATGGGTGGCGGCACCGAACTCGCCCTGGCGTGCAGGATGCGCGTCGCCGCGCGCACGCCGGAGACCCGCATCGCGTTGCCGGAAGTGCAGCTCGGCATCCATCCGGGCTGGGGCGGTACGGCACGCCTGCCACGGCTGATCGGCGCGCCGAAAGCACTTGCGATGATGCTGACCGGGCGCACGGCTTCGGCCGAACGCGCGCTCGCGGAAGGCCTGGTAGACCGGCTGGCCGCACCCGACAAGCTGATCGACGAAGCGAAAAAACTGGCGCTGCGTCCGTCCACGCGTCCGTTCGCGCAGCGTGCCATCGCGTGGTGGACGAATTGCTGGCCCGCACGGCAAATCCTCGCGCCGATCGTGCGCAAACAGGCCGCGGCCAAGGCGCCGCCAAAACACTACCCCGCGCCGTTCGCGTTGATCGAAGTCTGGCGCCGCGGCGGCGACATCGCGCAGCGGCTCAAGCTGGAAGCGCGTTCGGTCGCGAAACTCAGCGCAACGCCGACCGCGCACAATCTCATACGCATCTTCTTCCTGCGCGAACGCATGCGCGGGCTCGCGGGCGACACCCCGCACGGCATCCGCCACGTGCATGTGGTCGGCGCAGGCGTGATGGGTGGCGACATCGCCGCGTGGAGCGCGCTGCGCGGCTTCGAGGTGACGCTGCAGGACCGCGAGATGAAGTTCATCGAACCGTCCCTTTCACGCGCCCGCAAGTTGTTCGAGAAGAAACTGAAAACGCGCGAACGCATCGAACCGGCCGAAGCGCGCCTCGCGCCGGATGTCGAAGGCGCGGGCATCGCGTCCTCGCAACTCGCGATCGAGGCCATCTACGAAAATCCGGACGCGAAGGAAGCCGTGTATCGGGCGCTCGAACCGAAGATCGCGCGCGATGCGTTGATCGCCACCAACACGTCATCGATTCCGCTGGACGAATTGCGCGTTGCGTTCGCGGAACCAAGGCGATTCCTCGGCCTGCACTTCTTCAATCCGGTCGCGCAAATGCCGCTGGTGGAAGTGGTTCGCCACGACGCGCTCGATTCCTCGCTGGAAAAACGTGCGTGGGCGTGGGTGAAAGCCATCGGCAAGCTGCCGCTGCCGGTCAAGGGCACGCCGGGATTCCTGGTCAACCGCACCCTGGTGCCGTACCTGCTGGAAGCCGTGCGCTGCCACACCGAGGGCATTCCCGATCCGGTGATCGACCGCGCCGGCAAACGTTTCGGCATGCCGATGGGACCGATCGAACTGATCGACACGGTGGGGCTGGACGTTGCACTGTCGGTGGGCAAGGAACTCGGTCCATTCCTCAACCTTGAACTTCCGGCGGGCATCGCCGACAAGGTCGAGGGCGGCAAGCGCGGCAAGAAGGACGGCCAGGGCTTCTACGTGTGGAAGGACGGCAAGCCCGAGAAGCCGAAAGTCGATGTGGGCTCCCGCGCACCGGACGACCTCGAAGACCGCCTGATCCTGCCGATGCTCAACGAAGCGGTCGCCTGCCTGCACGACGGCGTGGTCGCGGATGCCGACCTGCTGGATGCCGGCGTGATCTTCGGCACCGGTTTCGCACCCTTCCGCGGCGGTCCGATCCAGTACATCCGCTCGACCGGCGCGGGCGTGCTGCGCGAAAAGCTCGAAGCACTCGCGAAAACACACGGTCCGCGCTTCGCACCGAAACAAGGCTGGTTCAATCCGGCATTGGCCAAGTAGGGCGGGTGCCAACCCGCCTTCGGATTTTCCGCGCTACCGGACAATGGCGGGATTTCTCTGGATCAAGTCCGGGGTGCTCGTGCCCTACACGGCCTCAAGCCGTCGCCAGCACCAGCACGGCGACGACCGCGAGTGCGAGGCCGACCCGACTGAGCCGCCCGAGGTGCTCGCCGAGCCACCACACGCCTACGATCGTGGCCAGCACGATCACGCCGATGTTCATGGCGGAAAACACCAGCGCCGGATCGTGCGCGAGGTGGCGATGCGCCTGCACGTAGAACAGGATATTGCCGAAGTTGAATACGCCTAGCAGCACTGCACCGCCGGCGTTGCGCCAGTTCCAGCGCGCGCGTCCGCTTGCATAAAGCCAGACGATCGCGAGCATCGCCAACACGAACGCCAGCACGAAGGTCGCCAGCAATACATCCGCGAAGGGCACACCGGTCAGTTGCGCGACGCGTTTGAACAGGATGTCGATGGCGCCCATGCCTGCGAACACGGCCAGCGGCCACCACCACCCGCCGGAGGCTGCCGCTCGCGCACCGACGCCGCGCTTGCGCAGCACGATGCACGCAATCGCGGTCAACCCGATGGCCATGCCGGCACCTTTGTGCCAGGAAAACGCTTCGCCGAACAAGGTGAACGCGGCCAGCAACGGCAACAGCAACGACA
>JAGWZT010000183.1 GCA_018971925.1 Lysobacteraceae bacterium
CCGTGACCGAACCGTCCCTGTGCACGGTGACTTCGATCTGTCTGGCGTGGCCGGCCAACGCCTCATCGACCGAGTTGTCCACAACCTCCTGGATGAGGTGATTGGGCCGCGTGGTGTCGGTGTACATGCCGGGCCGGCGACGCACCGGTTCGAGGCCCGACAGCACTTCGATGTCGGCGGCGTTGTAGCGGGTGGAAGCGGCCATGCGTTGCGGGTTCCATCGAGGTGAAGGGTGCAGCCGATCAGGATGGCGAACCGGGGCGCGCCGGTCAATCCTCCCTTGCGCCGAATTGCAAGATGGCGGGTGGGAATTGCCCGTTTGCGTTCAGCGTCCAGTGTGCCGGTTGGGCGGAATATGCGCAGCGCCGGGCCATCGTGGCCCGCGCACTTCCAGGAGACCATTGCAATGCGTAAGCTGATTCTCGCCGCCATCGTTGCGGCCGCGTTCTCGATCCCGGCGTTTGCCGCCCAGACCACCCCGGCCACGTCGGCTCCGGCTGCTGCCGAAGCGGCTGCCCCTGCGGCTTCCGCGCCGGCCATGACTGAAGCGCCGAAGGCCAAGTCGGAGCATCATCACGCCAAGAAGCATTCGAAGAGGCATCATCACCACGCGAAGAAGGCAGAGTCCCCGGCGCCTGCTTCCAGCGCCAAGTAATCCAACGCCCGCAGGGCTTTGGTTGCTGACTTGAACGCCCCGGCTCGTCCGGGGCGTTTTTGTTGGGCATTCCCGAGGATCGGTGACCCCCGCGCCCGGACGACCCTTGTTGCCAACCGATTGTTGCGGCTAGAATATCCGGCTCACCGACCCGCCCGACGCGGGTTCCATCCATCCCGGCGGCGGCTTGTGCAACGGCATCACGGTGCCGTTGCACAAGCCACGTGCCGGAACCCGCTCTATTCAACGAGTTCATTCATCGAGAAGGCTCCCATGCCGCTTTCCACCGAACAAACCAGCAAGATCATCGAGGATTACCGCCGCGCGCCGACCGACACCGGTTCGCCGGAGGTGCAGGTCGCGCTGTTGTCCGCGCGCATCCAGCAATTGTCCGGCCACTTCGAGTCGCACAAGAAAGACCACCATTCGCGTCGCGGCCTGCTGAAGATGGTCAACCATCGCCGCCGCCTGCTCGGCTATCTCAAGAGCAAGGATGCCGAGCGCTACCAGACGCTGATCGGCCGCCTCGGCCTGCGTCGCTGAGCGGCGCACGCATCCATACCTACGCCGGCAGCCGTCGCATCCGAACGCTAGCCGGCTTTCGGCGTTTCATCGAACGCACATTTCAAGGACAATTCCCGTGGCAAAAGTAACCAAGACGTTCCAGTACGGCGAGCACGCCGTCACCATCGAAACCGGCGAGATCGCCCGCCAGGCCTCCGGCTCCGTGATGGTCAGCATGGGCGGCACCGTGGTGCTGGTCGCGGCGGTCGCCGCGCAGAAGGCACGCGAAGGGCAGGATTTCTTCCCGCTCACCGTCGATTACCAGGAAAAGTTCTACTCCGCCGGCCGCATCCCCGGCGGATTCTTCAAGCGTGAAGGCCGCCCGACCGAAAAGGAAACGCTCACCTCGCGCCTGATCGATCGCCCGATCCGCCCGCTGTTCCCGGAAGCGTTCAAGAACGAGGTTCAGATCGTCGCCACCGTGGTGTCGCTGAACCCGGAAGTGGACGGCGACATCCTGGCGCTGCTGGGAGCTTCGGCCGCGTTGACACTGGCCGGCATTCCGTTCAAGGGCCCGATCGGCGCCGCGCGGGTCGGTTGCGTCGACGGCAAATACGTGCTGAACCCGTCCCGCACGCAGTTGAACGATTCCACGCTCGACCTCGTGGTCGCCGGCACCGGCAACGCGGTGCTGATGGTGGAATCCGAAGCCAAGCTGCTGTCCGAAGACGTGATGCTGGGCGCGGTGACGTTCGGCCACAAGGAAATGCAGGCCGCGATCCGCGCGATCGCCGAGCTCGCGACCGAAGTCGGCAAGCCCTCGTGGAACTGGCAGGCGCCCGAGCGCGACGCGCAGCTGGTCGCTGCAGTGCGCGGCGAAGTCGGCGACAAGCTCGCCGCGGCATTCCAGATCAAGGACAAGCTGCAGCGCCGTGACGCGGTCGCCGCGCTGAAATCAGATGTCAAGGAAGCGCTGAAGGCGCAGGCCGAAGAAAAGGGTTGGCCGGCTGCCGACATCGCGGGTGAATTCGAGGATCTCGAATATCGCACCGTGCGCGACAGCGTGCTGAAGACCAAGCAGCGCATCGACGGCCGCGGTCTCGAAGACATCCGCCCGATCAACGTGCGCGTCGGTGTGTTGCCGCGCACCCACGGTTCGGCGTTGTTCACCCGCGGTGAAACGCAGGCGCTGGTTACAGTGACGCTCGGCACCGGCCGTGATTCGCAGATCATCGACGCGCCGGAAGGCGAGTCGAAGGATACCTTCCTGTTCCATTACAACTTCCCGCCGTATTCGGTGGGTGAGTGCGGCCGCATGGGTGGCCCGAAACGCCGCGAGATCGGCCACGGCCGTCTTGCCAAGCGCGGCGTGCAGGCGGTCAAGCCGTCGATGGAAGCGTTCCCCTACGTGATCCGCGTGGTTTCGGAAATCACCGAGTCCAACGGTTCCTCGTCGATGGCCTCGGTGTGCGGTTCCTCGCTGGCGATGATGGACGCGGGCGTACCGCTGTCTGCGCCGGTCGCGGGCATCGCGATGGGCCTGGTCAAGGAAGGCGACGACTTCGTCGTGCTGTCCGACATCCTGGGCGACGAGGACCACCTCGGCGACATGGATTTCAAGGTGGCCGGTACCGCCGGGGGCGTGTCCGCGCTGCAGATGGACATCAAGATCGACGGCATCACCGAGGAAATCATGCGCACCGCGCTGGCGCAGGCACACCGCGGCCGCATGCACATCCTCGGCGAGATGGCCAAGGCGATCTCCGTGCCACGTGGCGAGATGAGCGAGTACGCGCCGCGCCTGCTCACCATCAAGATCCACCCGGACAAGATCCGCGAAGTGATCGGCAAGGGCGGCGCCACTATCCGCTCGATCACCGAGGAAACCGGTACCACCATCGACATCAACGACGACGGTACCGTGGTGATCGCCTCGGTCAACCGCGAAGCGGCCGATGCCGCGAAGCACCGCATCGAGCAGATCGTGGCCGACGTCGAGCCGGGCCGCATCTACGAGGGCAAGGTGGTCAAGTTGATGGATTTCGGCGCGTTCGTCACCATCCTGCCCGGCAAGGACGGACTGGTGCACGTCTCGCAGATTTCCAACGAGCGCGTCGAGAAGGTTTCCGACAAGCTCAAGGAGGGCGACGTGGTCAAGGTCAAGGTGCTGGAAGTCGACAAGCAGGGCCGCATCCGCCTGTCGATGAAGGCGGTCACGGAAGACGAAAAAGCCACCGCCTGATTGGTCGGTACAAATGCGCGCAACAAAAAAACGGGCCGTGAGGCCCGTTTTTTATGCCATCCATGGCAAAGAACCCCTTGGCTGCAAGGCCGGTTTCCGAGGGCGCCTGTAATCTTGATTGTCGTGTCGGTTTTGCGTTGAGGCACACGATTCACGCAACCGAATCCAGCCTCTGACGCCTCTTCCGCTTTTTCGGGAAACGGTTAGACTCGCCCCGACGGGCGACGCCGGAAGGGTCCGACGCCCCCGCGGACGGCAGGAGCGTGGCGTGCAACCGACCGACATCCGCAATCCGCAGTATTTCCACAAGGTGGTGGACTGCCAGTGGGCATGCCCCGCGCACACCCGGGTGCCCGAATACATACGATTGATCGCGGCGGGTCGTTACGACGATGCCTACCTGCTCAACTGGGATTCCAATGTTTTCCCGGGCATCCTCGGACGCACCTGCGACCGCCCCTGCGAACCGGCGTGCCGGCGCGGTCGCGTCGAGGAAAGCAATGGCGAGAAGCCCGAACCCGTCGCGATCTGCCGCCTGAAACGCGTCGCCGCCGACAACCGCAGCGAGGGCATCGAAGCGCGGATGCGTTCGCGCTTGCCCGAATGCATTCCCGGCGCAGAGAGGTTCCGGATTGCATGCGTCGGCGCCGGACCGGCATCGCTCGCGCTGGCGCGTGATCTCGCGCCGCTGGGTTACCACGTCACCATCTTCGAAGCCGACGCCAAGGGCGGCGGCTTCATGCGCACGCAGGTGCCGCGTTTTCGGTTGCCGGAACACGTGATCGACGAGGAAGTCGGGTACATCCTCGATCTCGGTGTGGAACTGGTCGGCAATCGCCGCATCGATTCGCTGCGCAAGCTGCTCGACGAAAACTTCGATGCGGTCTTCATCGGTTGCGGCGCGCCGCGCGGTCGCAACCTGCACGTGCCGGGTCGCGAAGAAGCCGCACGGAAAATACATGTCGGCATCGAATGGCTGGCGTCGGTGTATTTCGGGCACGTCAAGAAAGTCGGCAAGCGCGTGATCGTCCTGGGCGGCGGCAACACCGCGATGGATTGCTGCCGAAGCGCGCGGCGGCTGGGCGGGGACGACGTGAAAGTCATCGTGCGTTCCGGCTACGAGGAAATGAAGGCCAGTCCGTGGGAGAAGGAAGACGCCGAACACGAGGGCGTCGAAATCCTCAACTGGCTGAATCCAAAGTCCTTCGTGCACGAAAACGGCAAGCTCACCGGAATGTGGTTCACGCCGATGCGCGAGGAACACGACGTCAACGGCAAGCGCAAGCTGCTGCCGACCGGCGAGCCGGATCGCCTCATCGAATGCGACGAGGTGTTGATCGCAGTCGGGCAGGAAAACGCGTTCCCGTGGATCGAACGCGACCTCGGCCTCGAATTCGATGAGTGGGGTACGCCCAGGCTCGACAAGCTCACGATGCAATCAAGCTTGCCGAAAGTGTTCTTCGGAGGCGATGCGGCATTCGGGCCCAAGAACATCATCTGGGCGGTCGAGCACGGTCATCAGGCGGCGGCTTCGATCCACAACTTCCTGCAAGGTGAGGATGTACGCAAACGGCCACCGCCGCTGACCAACCTCGTTTCGCAGAAGATGGGCATACACGAGTGGAGTTACGACAACGACATTTCGC
>JAGWZT010000184.1 GCA_018971925.1 Lysobacteraceae bacterium
GGCCTGCCGCGCCACGGCTGTTTGCTGGGTCATGGTAGCTTGGCCACGTTTGCAGGTAGTTCGGTCAACCCGACCAGTTTAACCGTCGCATCCGGCGCCTCCGCCCCGTGCGGCGGGTGCGCAGCGACGGATCAGGAATACGAAAGGTACCGGAAAGGTTGCTGTTGCAGTATCGGTTCCGGGTGAGGTTGCGGTCCCTCTTTGTCAGTGAGCAGTTTTGGAGCAACCCTCGTGCTGCCGGCTGTTCATGGTCTCACCCCCGTGCCCGGCCTGCGTCGAACCCCTCCCCGGTGACGCAGGCCGGACCCGCTTTTATCTGTGCGATCATCCCTGATCGCGGCACCATGCAACCATCCCGCGAGCTTGGCCACTCAGCCCGGTAAAAGATCACCTCGGCCATCCATGGCCTGACTTCTCACGAAAGCCGCTTCGTGGGGGATGCGCCGTTAACAGCTAAAATGACCGGTACGCGGCTAGTGCCTGATTCCGGTATCGTCCCCTTGATGTCTTCAGCGAGTGCTCCCGAAGGCACGGCGCGCATGCGCGGCCTGATCTGGCTGGTCGCGGCCGCGTTCTTCATGCAGACGCTGGATTCGACCATCGTCAACACCGCGGTGCCAAGCATCGCGCACGCGCTGTCGGTACCGCCGATCGCACTCAAGACCGCGCTCACGAGTTACGTGCTGACGCTGGCGATCTGCATTCCGGCAAGCGCGTGGCTTTCCGATCGCTTCGGCACGCGGCGCGTGTTCGCCGCATCCATCTGGATATTCACGCTCGGCTCGCTGGCCTGCGGCGTATCGCAGAACCTCACGCAGCTGGTCGCCGCGCGCGTGCTGCAAGGCGTCGGCGGCGCGCTGCTGATGCCGATCGGGCGCTATGTGCTGGTGCGCGCGTTCGGCCCCAAGGATTTCGTCGCCGCGATGAGCACCGCCGGCATCCCGGGCCTGCTGGGGCCGGTGGTCGGCCCGCTGCTGGGCGGCGTGCTCTCGCAGTACGCGTCCTGGCGGTTGATCTTCCTGGTCAACGTGCCGGTGGGCATCGTCGGCCTGTGGCTCAACCGGCGGCAGATGCCGGATTTCCGCGGCGCGCACCGTCCGTTCGACTGGATCGGCTTCGCGTTGTTCGCACTCGCCTCGGGGATGCTCTTGACCGCCGCGGAGACCGCTGGCGATGGCGACTACCGCAACGCCGGCATCGCGGCGCTGGCCGGGCTGGCGTGCGGCTTCGCCTACTGGCGCTACGGACGGCAGGCCCGGCATCCCGTGGTGGACCTGTCCCTGCTCAAGGTACGCAGCTTCTCGATCGCGCTGGGCGGCGGCATGTGCACGCGGCTCGGCACGGCGGGCCTGTCCTTCATCCTGATGCTGTTCCTGCAGGTCGGCTGCGGCTGGACCCCGACCGCGGCGGGCATGATGATCGTGCCACAGGCGATCGCGATGGTACTGATGAAATTCCTGATCGACCGCATCCTCAAACGCCATGGCTACCGGCGCACCCTGTTCGTGAACACGGCGCTGGCGACGGCACTCCTGGCCTGCTTTGCGCTGTTCAACGCCGCCACGCCGTGGTGGATGATTGCATCGTTGATGTTCGCCTACGGCTTCGTGATGAGCCTGCAATACACCGCGATGAACACCCTCGCTTTCGTGGACCTGCCGCCCGAGCGCGCCGCCCAGGCCTCCTCGGTGACGTCCGCGGTGCAATACCTCGTGATCAGCTTCGGTATCGCGCTTTCGTCGTGGCTGCTGGCGATCTTCCTCAACGGCCACCACCACGACCCTGCGGCCTACGTGCGTGGTTTCCGCGCCGCGGTTCTGGTGATGGCCGCGCTGTCGCTGGTTGCCGTATACGTGTTCACCCGCCTGCGCCACGACCGGCCGTTGCGAAGGCCGGTTAGTACGCCTGAGACCGCTGTGTGACAACACACTGCCGTTCGCGCTGAGCGTAGTGAGCGATAGCGAGCGAAGTCGAAGCGCTGCCCTTCGACTCCGCGGCCTGGTGGCAGCGACGCTCGGGGCGAACGGTATCGGGCGAGGCAGAGGCGCACTTGCGCTGGCGTCATGTAGCATCGCGCGATGACCGACACCACCGCGATCCTGCTGGAGGTCTTCATCATCTTCGCCGCCGCGCAGGCGGGCGGCCTCGCTGCGCGCCGGATCCATCTGCCGGACGTGGTCGGCCAGATCGTGATCGGCTGCGTCGTCGGCCCCTCACTGCTCGGCTGGGTCACGCCCGGCGAGCCGCTGGAAGTGCTGTCGGAAATCGGCGTGGTGCTGCTGCTGTTTTCGGTTGGGCTGGAGACGCGGCTGGAAGACGTGAAACGCGTGGGCGGCAGTGCTTTCGCCGTGGGCGTGATCGGCGTGATCATCCCGTTCGTGTGCGGCACGCTCTGGGCGCATTCGATAGGACCCGATTGGCCGCGCTCACTGTTCGTCGCCGCGGCGTTCGTGGCAACCTCGGCCGGCATCACGGCGGCCGTATTGAAGCAGATGGGCGCGCTGCGCCGCACCGAGAGCCGCGTGATCCTCGGCGCCGCGGTGATCGACGACATCCTGGCGATGCTGCTGCTTGGCGTGGTGGTGGCGATCCAGGCGGGTGGCTCATTGCGCGTCGGCGGCCTGCTCGCGGTCGCGGGCGAAGCCGTGGGCTTCGTGCTGGTCGTCGGCTGGCTCGGCACGCTGATGATGCGGCGTGGATCGAAGTGGCTGGAACACACGCGCAATCCGTTGTCGCCATTGCTGGTGGTGCTGGTGCTCTGCCTCGGGCTTGCCTGGATCGCGACGCGTTTCGGGCTGGCCGCGATCATCGGCGCGTTCCTCGCCGGGATGATCGCATCGGAAACACGGCAACGCGTGCAACTGGAAGAACAGATGCAGCCGTTGCTCGCATTGCTGACGCCGTTCTTTTTCGTGCTCACCGGCGCAAAGGTGGACCTTGCGAAACTCGCCAGCGGCGAAGCACTGTGGCTGCTGCTGGTCGCGACGCTGCTGGCGCTCGTCACCAAGCTGGCGGGCGGCTGGCTGGGCGCGTTGCGGCTGGGTCCGCGCAGCGCGCTGATCGTCGGCGTGGGCATGATCCCGCGCGGCGAGGTCGGCATCGTGGTCGCGGCACTGGGTTTGTCAGCAGGCGTGTTCGGCGACGTACTCTACGCGGTGATCATCGCGATGAGCCTGCTCACCTCGATCATCGCACCGCCGTTCCTGGCGCTGTTGTTGAAGCGTGATACCGACGCGTTGCAGGACTCGACATTCGCAACGAAGGACCCGTAAAGATCAAGGCTTGCCATCACCTTGATGGATTCGCGCGCATCCACCGCGCGGTAGCTGTCCCGCGCGGCGCTTCTTCTGCCACTCCGGATTTCCGGGCCACGGTTTCACGATGACATGAGGCGTGGTTTTCTCCTCCTGGAATTTACAAGCCAGTCATCTTCAACGCGGCTTCCGGCAGCCGCGCGCCCTTTACCGCGATTTTCGAAACTGCTGCATCGATTTCGCGCAGGTCGTCGGCCGTGAGCGCGACATCCGCTGCGCCGAGGTTCTCTTCGAGGCGATGCAGCTTGGTGGTACCGGGGATCGGCACGATCCACGGCTTTTGCGCCAGCAACCAGGCAAGCGCGATCTGCGCGGGTGTCGCGCGCTTGCGCTCCGCCACGACCTTGACCATGTCGACCAAAGCGAGGTTCGCCTTGCGCGCCTCCGGCGAGAAGCGCGGCACGTTGTTGCGGAAATCCCCGGGCTCGAAATTCGTGTTGGCGTCGATCTTGCCGGTGAGGAAACCCGCGCCCAGCGGACTGAATGGCACGAAGCCGATTCCGAGTTCTTCGAGTACCGGCAGCAGCTCCATTTCCGGGCCGCGCCAGAACAGCGAGTATTCGCTCTGCACCGCCGTCACCGGCTGCACCGCATGCGCGCGGCGTATCGTCTGCACGCCCGCTTCGGACAACCCGAAATGCCTGACCTTGCCTTCCGCGATCAGACCCTTGACCGTGCCGGCCACGTCCTCGATCGGCACGTTCGGGTCGACGCGATGTTGATAAAAGAGATCAATGTGATCGGTACGTAGACGCATCAGGGCAGCATCCGCCACGGCCTTGACGTGTTCGGGCCGGCTGTTGGTGCCGCTGCGGCGCTCGCCTGTCTTCAGGTCGATGTCGAAGCCGAACTTGGTGGCGATCAACACCTCGTCGCGGATCGGTTCGAGTGCCTCGCCGACCAGTTCCTCATTGGCGAACGGGCCATAGGCTTCGGCGGTGTCGAACAGGGTGACTCCGCGATCGAAAGCGGCACGGATCAACCTGATCATTTCCGGTCGGTCGGCCTGCGGCCCGTAAAGAGCGCCGGTCATGGTCATGCAGCCGAGGCCGACGGCCGAGACTTCGAGCCCATTGTTTCCAAGTTCGCGTCTTTTCATACCTCTCTCCGTGACGATCAGGACATCAACTCCCTGTTTCCGCTTCCTCGAATACACGCCGCGCGATCGGCAACGCCGTGCTCGCTGCCGGCCAGCCCGCGTAGAACGCAAGGTGGGTAATCGCCTCGACCAGCTCGTCTCGCGTCACGCCGTCGCCGGCGCACGCTTGAAGTGGAACGGCATCTCGTTGATGCGGTATCCCGCGACCAGGCAAGCCACTGTGACGAGGCTGCGATCACGCGACGAAAGTTTGGTGCGTTTCCACACGTCGCCCAACAGCACCTTGTCGGTGCAATCGGCCAGTGCCTGGGCAATGTCGGAAAACGGGTTGCGCGGGACGCTGGCTTCGTCGGTCATGTCGATCTCCTCCAGTCGGGGTGGCGTCAGTGCGCTGGTAGCTCACTGCCGCCCGGTGGCGCTTCACGCCCGACCATCGCCAGTTGTTGTGGCGCGTAGCGCTCGCCCTCGATGCGGATTTTCGCAGCCGCCTTCCCGATCTCGCGCAGGTCGGCGTCCGTCAACTCGACATCTACGGCACCGATGTTCTCTTCGAGCCGGTGCAGCTTGGTCGTGCCCGGGATCGGCACGATGGTCGGCCGCTGCGCCAGCAGCCAGGC
>JAGWZT010000185.1 GCA_018971925.1 Lysobacteraceae bacterium
CGACAACGACATTTCGCCGGACGAGCGTTACGTCGTGCCGTGGGCGCCGAAGGAAAAAACGCTCAAGAACATCAAGCAGGAAGTCGAACTCGGGTTCGACGTGCAAACCGCGTGGAAGGAGGCACAGCGCTGTCTCAACTGCGATGTGCAGACCGTGTTCACCAAAGACGTGTGCATCGAATGCGATGCCTGCGTCGACGTGTGCCCGATGGACTGCATCACGTTTACGGCCAATGGCGAGGAAGCCGACCTGCGCACGCGCCTGACCGCGCCGGCGAACAACAAGGAACAGGATTTGTATGTATCCGAGCCGGTCAAGACCGGCCGCGTGATGGTGAAGGACGAGGACGTCTGCCTGCACTGTGGCCTCTGCGCCGAACGCTGCCCGACCGGCGCGTGGGACATGCGACGGTTCCTGTTCGCGGAATCGTATGCTGGACGCGGCGAGGATTATTCGGCGTTGCCTGCGAAAAAGAAGGTGGCGGCGTGAATAAATTTTCGCCTGAATTGCCTCGATCTGAACCCCTCTCCCCTCGGGAGAGGCGGCGCAAAGCGCCGAGCGCGCAACGCCGGGGTGAGGGTACGCACACGCGTAACCCATCAGTGTCGCGTGGGGCCGAACCATCACCTGCCCCTTCGGGGAGCGCTACGCGCTCGCGCTGCGCGCGCCTCCTCCCGGAGGGAGAGGGGAAAGCCCAGGGCGTCGCATGAACCCCATCTCGGCCACCAACGACTTCGTCGTCAAGTTCGCCAACGTCAACGGGTCCGGCTCCGCGTCGGCGAATGAACTGTTCGCCAAATGCATTCTGCGCATGGGCGTGCCGGTCAGTCCGCGCAACATCTTTCCGTCCAACATCCAGGGCCTGCCAACCTGGTACGAAGTGCGCGTGTCGGAACAAGGTTGGCTGGGGCGGCGCGGTGGCTACGACCTGCTGGTCGCCATGAATCCACAGACATGGGATGCCGACGTCAAGGGCCTCGCGCCGGGCGGCTATCTATTTTACGACAATTCGAAGCCACTGCCGAAGTTCAAGTTCCGCGACGATGTGGCCGCGGTCGGCGTGCCGCTCACCGATATCGCCAACCAGGCCTGGGACGATCCGCGCCAGCGGCAACTGTTCAAGAACATCATGTACCTCGGCGCGCTGTCGGTGTTGCTCGGCATCGAGCGCGACGTGATCGTCACGCTGATCGGCGAGCAGTACAAGGGCAAACAGGCGCTGCTGGAACCCAACGTACACGCCTTGGACCTTGGGCGCGATTACGCATCACAACACTTGCAGCCGATCAGTCTGAAGATCGAACGCCGCGACAACGTGGGCGACTGCATTTTCGTGGACGGCAACAGTGCAGCTGCACTGGGCATGGTGTACGGCGGCGCCACGGTGTGCGCGTGGTATCCGATCACTCCATCTTCGTCGTTGGCCGAGGCGTTCCAGAAGTATTGCGCGAAGCTGCGCGTGGACAAGGCAACCGGCAAGCACAACTATGCGATCGTGCAGGCGGAGGACGAAATCGCGTCGATCGGCATCGTCACCGGTGCCGGCTGGAACGGTGCACGTGCGTTCACGGCCACATCCGGTCCCGGCATTTCGCTGATGAACGAGATCATCGGACTCGCCTATTTCGCGGAGATTCCGGTGACACTGGTGGACGTGCAACGCGGTGGCCCTTCGACCGGCATGCCGACTCGGACCCAGCAGTCGGACGTGATGTTCTGCGCGCACGCGTCGCACGGCGATACCAATCATGTGTTGCTGTTTCCGGAAGACCCGCACGAGTGTTTCGAGTTTGCAGCCAAGGCGCTCGATCTTGCGGACCGCCTGCAAACGCCGGTGTTCGTGCTGAGCGATCTCGACATCGGCATGAACCAGCGCCTGTGCAAGCCGTTCGCGTGGGACGATGCGCGCCGCTACGACCGCGGCAAGCTCCTGACCGCCGAGGAACTGGAAGCCGGCAAGCCGTTCGGTCGCTACCGCGACGTGGATGGCGATGGCATTCCGTACCGCACTTATCCAGCCACGCATCCCACGCGCGGCAGCTTCTTTACCCGCGGCACCAGCAAGAACGCGGACGCGAAGTATTCGGAGCGAGGCGAGGATTACGTCGAAAACATGCAACGCCTGAAGCGCAAGCTGGAAACGGCGAAGCAGCTGCTGCCGCAACCGGTGTTGCACCGTGCGCCGCATCCGGCAAAAAACGGTGCAATACATTTCGGCTCGACCTCGCCGTCGATGGCCGAGGCCATCGCGAAACTCGATGCCGACGGCATGCACATCGACGCGTTGCGGGTGCGCGGTTATCCGTTCGCGGATTCGGTCAAAGAGTTCATCGACGCCCATGAACACCTGTTCGTGGTCGAGCAGAACCGTGACGCGCAGTTGCGTTCGCTCCTGATCGAACAGTTCGAAATCGACCCGGCGCGGTTGGTCCCGATCCTGCACTACGACGGCACGCCGATCACCGCGCGTTTCATCGCCCGCGCAATCGGTGAGCGCATGGGCAAGGCGGAAGTGACGCAGTTGCGTGGCGGCAAGGTGGCGTGATGGTGCCGCGGGACAGCAGCGCCGGGAGGTGCGCGGTGACTGAAGAATTGTTGGTCATTCCGGGGCGCCCCAAAAGGGGCGAACCCGACTGCGTTTGCGGGATTGCAAACGCGAACGCCGCAGGCGGCGCGCAGCGCGAGCGCCAGGGATGGCGCGAGTCAATCGGTTTTACGCCGAGACCGATTCCGGTTTCCATCACCGATGAAGCTGGCGATGGCCCCGGAATGACAAGAGACCCTGACGGTGCCTGTCCATGACCTACCTCCCCAAACCCAAGCTCCACCACCCATCGCTGCAACGTAATCGCGTTGGCTTCACGCGCCGCGATTACGAAGGCGCAATTTCGACCCTGTGCGCGGGCTGCGGCCACGACTCGATTTCCGCAGCAATCATCCAGGCCTGTTGGGAACTGGACATCCAGCCGCATCGGGTGGCAAAGATTTCCGGCATCGGCTGCAGCAGCAAGACGCCAACGTACTTCCTGTCCGCGTCGCACGGTTTCAACGCGGTGCACGGGCGCATGCCGTCGGTGCTGACGGGCGCCAATCTCGCCAACCGCGAGTTGCTGTATCTCGGCATATCCGGTGACGGGGATTCCGCATCCATCGGCATCGGCCAGTTCGTGCACGCAATCCGGCGTGGCGTGGACATGGTCTACATCGTCGAGAACAACGGCGTGTACGGCCTCACCAAGGGCCAGTTCTCGGCGACCGCCGACCAGGGCAGCAAGTCGAAGAAGGGTGCGATCAACACCGACGCGCCTGTGGACATGGTCGGGATGGCGCTGCAGCTGGGCGCGAGTTTCGTTGCCCGCAGTTTCTCCGGCGACAAGGCGCAACTGGTGCCGATCCTGAAGGCGGCGATGAACCACAAGGGGGCGTCGTTCGTGGATGTGATCAGTCCGTGCGTCGCGTTCAACAATCATCCCGGCAGCACCAAGAGCTACGACTACGTACGCGAGCACAACCATGCGCTGTGCCGGATGGATTTCATCTCGCCGCGCGAGGAAATCACGGTCGAGTATCCGCCGGGCGAGGTGCGCGAGGTGCGCCAGCACGACGGCAGCGTGTTGCGTTTGCGCAAACTGCCGGACTCCCACGACACCGGCGATCGCGTCGCGGCGATGAATTATCTGCACGCCTGTCAGGCGCGCGGTGAGATCGTGACCGGGCTGCTGTACCTCGATCCCGAGGCGCCCGACCTGCACGCGCACCTCGAAACCGCGCCGGTTGCGTTCAACACGTTGGGTGAGCGCCAGCTTTGCCCCGGTTCGGCGGCGTTGGAGAAGATCAACGCCTCGTTGCGTTGAATTTTGTTGCGGCGCAGCATTGCCACGACTACCATAGACAGCGTTGATTTCCGGAGATCGTGCCATGGCCAAGGGCCAAGACCAGACGCGCCCGCAAAACGATTGGCAGGCGATGTCGCAGCAGTACTGGAACGCGTGGAGCGACGCCACGCGCAAGGCATTCGGGGCGTTGCCGGAAGCCGTGGACGCCGACAAGACGCCGTGGCACGAGGGTCTGGAACAGTGGTCCCGGATGTTCGACGCGGGCAAGGCGCAAAACGCGCAAAGCGAAATGGTCGAGCGCTTGCTTGCCGGCGCGCGCAGCTATTTTTCGCTGTTGCAGACGCTTGCCGAAAAAGGCACACATGGCGACGCCGATCCGCAGGCGTGGACCGACGCGGTGCGGCAGTCGTTCAATTTCCCCGGTGCGGACACAGCGCTGCTGGACAACCCGCTTGCACGAGCATTGCGTGAACTGGCCGGACATGGCGCCAAGGGCTTCGAGCAGATGATGGAGGCCGTGCAGCCGGCGATGCGCGAAACGCGCGTGCTTCTGGACCTGCCCGCGTTCGGCTATGCACGCGAGCACCAGGAGCACTACCAGCGGATGGGCAAGGCGTGGCTGGACTACCAGCGCGAAACCAACCGCTACAACGCGTTGATCGCGCGCGCCAGCCGGCGTGCGTTCGAAGTGTTCGAGGACAAGCTTGCCGAGCGCGGCGAGCCTGGCCGCCAGATCGATTCGGCGCGTGGTCTGTATGACCTGTGGGTGGATGCGGCCGAAGATGCCTATGCGGAAATCGCGTTGTCGGATGAATTTCGCGAAGTCTACGGCGCGCTGGTCAACGCGCAGATGCGCGTGCGTCAGAACGTGCAGAAGGAAGTCGAGCGCGTGGCCACCGATCTCGGCATGCCGACGCGTACCGAGATCGACAGCATGGGCAAGCGTCTGCACGCGTTGCATCGCGATGCCAAGAATCAAGCCGAAACGCTGCCCGACCTCGTCGCCGAAGTCGTCGCCCTGCGCGCGGAAGTTGAGCGCCTGAAGGCTGGCGGTACGGCGAAAAATGGCGCACGCAAGGCGCCGCGCAAATCCGGCAAGACGACCGCCAGGGAGTAATCGCGATGGAACCCATCCGCATCGATCCGAA
>JAGWZT010000186.1 GCA_018971925.1 Lysobacteraceae bacterium
AAGGCCGATCTGACCGAGCACATCTACCAGCAGGATTTCGACCGCGACTCGAACGTGCTGGAAGTGTTCATCGGCCGCCTGCGTCGCAAGCTCGACCCCGAGAGCAACCTGAAACCGATCGAAACGGTGCGTGGCCGCGGCTACCGCTTCGCGATTGCGCGCGACGAAACGCCCGCCGAATGATCCGTCCGTGGCGATTCCTGCAGTTGCGTGCGCAGGGTGCCCGCGGCGATCATGGCGATCATTGCGGTCGGCGTTGACTGCACGAAGGGTTGGGCTGGATGGCTTCCGAGGACACTGCCTCACGCGGGCCGCTGTCGCTGGTCTCGCGTTCCACCATTGCAACCTTGCTGGTGCTGGTCGGGTTTCTCGGCATCACCGGTTTCGCACTGGACCGCGCTTACGCACACGCGACCCTGGCCGGACTACGCGGGCGCCTGCAGAGCTACGCCTATGCATATCTCGCGGGCGTCGACGTCAGCAGCCGCGATCGCGCATACCCGCCGGACATGCCGCCGCCGAATCCCGATTTCCTGAGGCCGGGTTCCGGCCTGTACGCGGTGATCGTCGGTGAAAACGATTTCCAGTGGTCGGCGCCGTCCGCGCTGGGTCGCGAGTTGCCGTTCAACGCGCTGCTGGAACCCGGGGTAACGCGTTTCGACGGCCCGGTCGCGACGCCAGCGGGGCAGCTGTACGTGCTGGGGCAGGGCGTGGAATGGATTCCGCTCAACGGCAAGGGCTACCGCCTCACCATCTACATCGCCGAAAACGAAGCCTTGTACCAGGCCGGATTGGTGGCGTACCGGCGCACGCTGTTCGGCTGGCTGGGTGCGTTGGGGCTGGCGCTGCTGGTGTTGCAGCAGATCCTGTTGCGCTGGAGTTTTTCGCCGCTGCGACGCGTGGCGCGCGACATCGCGATGATCGAGCGCGGCAGCGCCGAACGCCTGATCGGGCCGTATCCGCGCGAAGTCACGGTGCTCACCCGCAACCTCAACCGCTTCATCGAGGGTGAACGCGAACACCTGAAGCGCTATCGCAATACGCTGGGCGACCTGGCGCACAGCCTGAAAACCCCCCTGGCGGTGGTGCGTTCGCGGCTGGAATCGCCCGATCCGGAAACCGGATTGCGCCAGGACCTGCTGGACCAGGTGCAGCACATGGACCAGATCGTCGCCTACCAGCTTGCGCGTGCCAAGGCTTCCGGGCATTCCACGTTCGCGCCGCCGATTGCCGTGCAAGCCCACGCCGAGGCGGTGGTGCGCAGCCTCGAGCGGGTGTATGCATCCAGGAACATCCTGTGTGAATTCGACATCGACGAGGGCGCACGTTTTTACGGCGAGGAAGGCGACCTGCTGGAGCTGCTGGGCAACTTGCTCGAAAACGCCTTCAAGTGGGCCAACCACCAAGTACTGCTGCGGGTGGTGCGCATCGCGCCGGTCGATCCGCGGTCATGGCGCGCGGGGCTGGACATTCGGGTCGAGGACGACGGTCCGGGCATTCCGCCGGAAAAACTGGACAAGGTGCTGCAACGCGGCGTGCGCGGTGACGAGCGCGTGCAGGGGCACGGCATCGGTCTTGCGATCGTGGACGACGTCGTGCGCGGCTATCGCGGCGTGTTGCACGTCGATCGTTCGAGCGAACTGGGGGGCGCGTGTTTCCACGTCAGCTTCGCGGAGATGTGAGGACCGGAAGGGCGAGCCAACGCCGACGAAGCCGCTGTTGTGAAAGTCAGGCCAAGGATGGCCGCGGTGATGTTTGTGACTTGAGGCCTGTGGGCTCGCCACTTCGCCAATGAAGCGGCGATCATGGATGATCGCACTACTATTGGATCGAACCCGGCAGCAGCGATTGCCACGAAGCGGTGGGCAGCACGGGTACCGGACGGGTCGCGGGCGCACGCGGCTTGTTGCGCGCCGCGGAACCGAGGCCCTGCGCGGGAGTGGCGGGGCGCGGCGACGAGGTGGAGGGCGTCATGCGTTGCGGCGTGGGCGCGGAACCGCCGCCGCCTTCCTCGGTGTCGGCCATGATGTCGGGCTTCGGCATCTCGCCGCGCGCGGCTGCATTCACCTGCGAGCCGGGCAGTTGCGGAGCGTTGGTGTCCGCGGCAAGCAGTGGTGCGTTCGGGCCATAATCGACCGCCACAGCGGTCAATGGCACGCCGCCGATCAGCAACACTGTCAACCACAACGACGAGCGTCTCATGCAGCCCCCGGAATCAGCGCATGTTGAAATCCCATACTGACACATCCCGCCGGCGCGTGCCAGCGAGCCGGAAAGGCACGCGCGGGGTTGCCACGGGCGTGCCCGCGGTGCTGGCGCTGCTGGCTTCCGGCGATTGCCACGCCGGCCCCGACATGGCGCGGCGGCTGGGCATTTCACGGGCGGCGGTGTGGAAACAGATCGAGGCGCTTCGGGCCGCCGGTCTGGACATCGAATCGGGCGGCGCGGGTTATCGTCTGGCGCCGCCGCTGGAGTGGCTCGATCCCGCAGCGATCCGTGCGGCACTCCCCGCCGCGGTCAGGCGCCGCATCGGCGGGATCGAAAACCATTGGCGCCTCGACTCGACGTCGAGCGAATGTCTGCGGCGCGCCGGCGGCTTGCTGGATCGTTCCTTCGTCTTCGCCGATTGGCAGGATGCCGGGCGCGGCCGGCGCGGACGGCAGTGGCTTTCGCCGCCAGCGGCCAATCTGCAATTCTCGTGTCTGAAGCAGTTTGCCTGCGGCTACGCGGCCCTGTCGGGGCTGTCGCTTGCGGTGGGCATCGCGGTGGCGAACGCACTGGAAGATTGCGGCGCGGGCGGCGTGGGGCTGAAGTGGCCCAACGACCTGGTGCACGACGATGCCAAGCTCGGCGGAATCCTGATCGAATTGGGCGGCGAATTCATGGGACCTTGCCACGCCGTCATTGGCGTCGGCATCAACCTGCGGGTGCCGCAGGCGATGCGCCGCGCGCTCGATCGGCGATGCACCGACCTGGAAAATTTGTGCGGCGGCAAAACGCCGTCGCGCAACACCTTGGCGGCTGCGCTGGTCGCTCGACTGGTCGACGCCCTGGACGTGTTCGACGATTCCGGTTTCGCCGCTTTCGCGGATGAGTGGACCGCGCGTGACGCGTTGGCGGGCCGTGCGATCCGCGTTGACGGTGCGCGCGGCGTGTTCGAGGGCACGGCCCTGGGCGTTGATGCGCGTGGTGCCTTGCGCGTGCGTCGTGTCGGTGGCATGGAATGCCTCGACAGCGCCGAAGTCACGGTGCGCCCGAAGTGAGCGGCGCACCCCCTGAAACATGGCTGTTCGACCTCGGCAATTCGCGCGCGAAGGCGGCGCGGCTCGAACGCGGCGAACCCGCGGACGTCTTCGCGCTGGATTGGGACCGGCCGGATTTCGTTGCCTCGATGCGCGATGGGTTGGGAAAGTGGCCGCATCCCGCGCGGGTGTGGATTGCATCGGTCGCGTCCGCCGGGCGCGCGGAAAACGCGCGCGCGGCGCTGGATTCGATCCCGGCGGAGCGGATCGAATGGCTGCGCACGCCACGCAGCGCGTGCGGCCTCACCAACAGCTATGCGAAACCCGAGAGGCTGGGCATCGACCGCTTCCTCGCGATGCTCGCCGCGCACACGCACGCACCCGGCGGCTGCGTCGTGGCCGGCTGTGGCACCGCGCTCACGCTGGACGCCGTGGCCGCGGACGGAACCCACGCCGAAGGCATGATCGCGTTGTCGCCGGAACGCATGCTGCAGACATTGCACGCCGCCACTGCCATCGCCGATCGCAACCCCGACGCATTCGCGGCGGACGCGCGCGATGACACCGCGGCGGCGTTGCAGGCCGGTTGCTGGGCGTCGGCCGGTGCGCTGGTGGAATGGTTCGTGGCGCGGTCCAGGAAAAATTCCGGCGCGGAGCATGTCTGGTTGCACGGCGGGTGGGCCGCGCAGCTGGCTGACTGGCTCGCGCGCGATGGCTTGCCGGTGCGGGTGCTGGATCACGCCGTGTTGCGCGGCCTCGCGGTCTGGGCGGGACAGTTGTGCGATCATCCCTGATCGCGGTTTCGTTGGGGAACTGACGAGCGGCGCGGGCTCAAGATCACGAACATCAGAGCGGCCTTGAAAGCCGCCATCTATGGCCATGGGCTCCATGGCCATGTTTTTCACAACGGCCGCTTCGAGCGGGCCATGCTGGGCGCTGAAAACGATGCTCGTCCGACTCCTGTTCCTGTTGTTGCTGGCCCTGAACCTTGCCGCGGGCGCATGGTTGCTGTTCGGGCGTGCGCCGGCGCGCGCGCTGCCTCCCGCAGCCGACCCCGGCGTCACCGAATTGCGCTTGCTTTCGGAGCGGCCGGCCAGGGCTGCGGTTCCGGAAGCGTCGGCACCGACCGCTCCCTCGGCGGCTGAAACCTGCAGCACGCTCGGTGCTTTCACCACCGCCGTCGACATGCGTGCCGCGATGCAGGCACTTTCGCCGCACGTGGCGAGGATCCAGTACCGCGAGGAACAGGTCAGCCATTCGCACGGATTCTGGGTTTACCTGCCCGCGACCGCCGATCGCGAGACGGCATTGGAAGACGCGCGCAAGCTCGCGGACAAGGGCATCAACGATTACTACGTGGTAACCGCGGGCGACTCGCAGAACACGATCTCGCTGGGCCTGTTCGACAACGAATCGAACGCGCAGAGCCGGGTGGCCAAACTGCAGCAACTGGGCTTTCCGGCCAAGGTCAAGCAGCGCGTCGATACCGAACCCGCGTACTGGGTGGATTATGCGGTGAAGGCCGGGGCTGCATTCGACTGGCAGGCGTGGCTGCCCGGCCGCAACGACCTGCAGGCCAAGCCGATCGACTGCTTTTGAAGTCGCGGAAGAGCCGGCAGCTCGCGCGCGGGTGACGCCAGCGCATTCGGCAGCGTGCATGGTTCCTGCGATAATGCGGCGGGATGCCGGCATAGCTCAGTTGGTAGAGCAACCGCCTTGTAAGCGGTAGGTCGTCTGTTC
>JAGWZT010000187.1 GCA_018971925.1 Lysobacteraceae bacterium
CGAAGACCGGGAATCGGGACATGGGACCGGGGACCCGGAAGAGCGCTGATTCAGGCACTTCACCCTCTTCGCTTGCGAAGGGGTCGCTGCATCTGCCGAAAGCAGATGCAGCCGGGGGATGTCCGCGAACGCGTAATCCTGCACGCCATCCAAATGTCCCGATCCGAATCCCGAATCCCGAATCCCGAGTCCCGATCGATCACGGGCATCCTCCTGCTCGACAAGCCGCGGGGCATTTCGTCCAACCGCGCGCTGCAGCACGCCAAGCGGTTGTTCACTGCCGCCAAGGCCGGACACACCGGCAGCCTCGATCCGCTGGCGACCGGGCTGTTGCCGGTTTGTTTCGGCGAGGCCACCAAGATCGCGGGTTACCTGCTGGGTGCGCGCAAGGCGTATGCCGCCGAATGCCGGCTGGGGGTCACCACCGACACCTGCGACAGCGACGGCGCGGTGCTGGTCGAGCGCACGGTGCCCGCGCTGGATGACGGCGCCATCCGACGCGAACTCGCAAAGCTGACCGGACGCATCACCCAGGTTCCGCCGGTGTACTCGGCGCTCAAACAGGGCGGCGTGCCGTTGTACAAACGCGCGCGCCGCGGCGAGGTGGTGGAGGCGCCACCGCGCGAGGTGGACGTTTTCCGTTTCGAATTGACGGCGCGCGAGGGTGACAGCTTGCGCCTGATGATCGAATGCGGATCAGGTACTTACGTCAGGAGTCTCGTGCGGGATCTTGGCGAGGCACTCGGATGCGGCGCGCACCTGACCGCGTTGCGCCGCCTGTGGGTGGACCCGTTCCGCGAGCCGCGCATGTTCACGCTGGAAGAGCTTTCCGGATTGCGCGAACGGGGTGAAGCACCGCTGCGCGCGTGCCTGTTGCCCGTCGACGCCGGCCTTGTGGATTGGCCCGCCCTGAAACTGGACGAGCGTGGCGCCGGCGACGTCGCACATGGCCGCAGGCTGCACGTGGGTGTGGAGTCGGGACGTTATCGCGCGCACGCACCATCCGGTACCTTGCTTGCGATCGGCGACGTGGATGCCGCGGGAGTCTTCAGCGTGTTGCGCGGCTTCGCAGCCTGAAGGGTTCGTCCCCGGACACGATGGCTACAGCAGCCGCATCAACTCGGGCCAGATCGGCAGTTGCCGTACGCGCACCGTGGTGCCCGCGAAGATCGCGTTCGCGAGCGCGGGCGCGGCGGAGGGAAAACCCATGTCGAACGCACCGGCGGGATTTTCCTGTGATGGCACCAGGATCACCTGTACCGCGTGTGGCATTTGCGCCATCGTCACCAGCGGATAATCCTTGAACCCGCGCTGGGCGACACTCCCGTTCTTGATCGTGACGCGTTGGCGGAGTGCTGTGGAAAATCCATCCAGTGTCGCGCCAACCAGCGCCGCGCGTGCACCCAGCGGATTGACCACGCGGCCGAGGTCGGCGGCGCATACTACGTTGTGGATCACGAGGCGCGTGCCTTCCATCGACATTTCCACCGCGTGGGCGACGTAGCCGCCGAAGGTGAAGTGGCAGGCCAGACCGAAACCGTGGCCGTGCGGGTGCGGTTTGCTCCAGCCGGCCGCGTCAGCCGCGAGTTGCAGCACCCATGACAGGCGGCCGGTGTCGAGCACCGGGCCGCCGTGGCCGCGGTAGGGAAGCTTGCGCGGTTCGCCAAGCAATGCGAGACGGAATTCCAATGCGTCCTGTCTCAGGCCGTGCGCGATTTCGTCGATGAAGCATTCGGTCGCGAATGCGTTAACCGCGTGCGAACTTGCGCGATAACTGCCGCGTGGCAGCGCCGAATCCAGCGCAAACCATGCGTATTGCAGGTTGTCGACAAGCCCCGCCGGGAGGTCGTCGGGATGCATCTCGGAAAGCCACCAGCGCGTGCGCGGTTCGCGCCCCGCCAGTCGCGATGTGCTGGCGATCCGATGCGTCCAGCCAGTCAGCTTCTTCCTGCGATCGGCGCAAGCCTCCAGCCTCTGCACGGAGAACGGCCGGAAGGTATCTTGGGCGAACGCATCCGCGCGTGTCCACATCAGCTTGACGGGTTTGCCCGCGGCCTTGGCCAGCATCACGGCTTCGGCCACGTAATCCGCCTCGAGGAAACGGCCGAAGCCGCCGCCGGCGCGCGGCAACTTGATTTCGATCTTGTCGGGTGCCAGGCCGGTCAGCCGCTGCACGGCGTCGAACGTGGCGCGCGGGTTCTGCACGGGTGCGACGATCACCGCGCGCTGGCTGTCCACCTTCACCAGCGCATTCGGCGGTTCCAATTCCGCATGCGCGACGGTGGCGATCTGGTATTCGGCCTGGAAGCGGTGGCGCGCGTGCTTTGCGGTGTTGGCGAAATCGCCATCGGTTCGCACTGCCTTGCCGGGTTGGCCCTGCAGCGCGGTCGCCGCGGCTTGCACCAGCGCGTCGTCGCCCTCGGCCGCACGCGTGCCCGGGTTCCAGCGGATGTCGAGCTTGGCGATCCCCTGCATTGCGGTCCAGGTGTCCCGCGCCAGCACCGCCACGCCCGCGGCCAGTTGCTGGGTGCCGAGTGGAAGCGCGGGATCGGGCGGCGGGATCGTCATCACCTTCTTGACGCCCTCCAGCCTGAGCGCAGCGGCGTCATCCACATGCGCGAGCGTGCCGCCTGGATACGGACAGTGCGTGATCACTGCGACCAACGCGTCACCGAGCCACTCGTCGATTGCAAAGTGCTGGTGGCCGGTGATGATGTCGCGGGCATCGACATCACCCGCGTCCTGCCCGATCAGGGTGTATTGCGAAGCCGGCTTGGGTGCAGGCGGGTTCGTCGCCGGTTTCAGTTTCGCCGCGGCCTCGGCAAGTTCGCCGTAACCGAGCTTGCGACCATCGGTGGCAATCACCACTCCGCGCACCGCGCGCAGGCCCCCGGTGTTGACGCTCCAGCGTGCAGCCGCGGCGCGCAGCAACAGTTCGCGCGCAGCCGCGCCGACCGTGCGCAAGTCGTTCCACGCGGCGGGCACGCTGGTGCTGCCCGAAGCCATCTGGTGACCGTACGTCCAGTGCGGTTCGCCGCCGACATCGGTGACGCCGAGATCCAGGGGCTCCACCACCACCTTGTTCCAGTCGGCGTCAAGTTCCTCGGCGATGATGCGCGCCTCGGCGGTGCGGATGCCCTGGCCGACCTCGGGATCACGCGCGCCGATCACGGTGGTGCCGTCGGGCTCGATGCGCAGGTAGGGGTTCAGCACGATCAGGGTCTGGCCGAGCAGTTCGTCCGGCGTCCACGCGAGCGCGGGCAGGCCGACCACGAGCGCGCCGGTGGCGGTGCCGAATACCTTGAGGAAGCGCCGGCGGCTGGCGTCGTGCGCGCGCGTCATTTCGGCTTGCCCTGCATGGCTGTGGCCGCCCGCTGGATCGCGCGGCGGATGCGCGGATAGCTGCCGCAGCGGCACAGGTTGCCGATGCCGTCGATGTCGGCGTCGGAAGGTTTCGGCTTGCGCACCAGCAGATCGACGGCCGCCATGATCTGGCCGGATTGGCAGTAGCCGCACAGGATGGCGTCCTCGTCGATCCAGGCTTGCTGCACCGGATGCAGCGCTCCGTCCGGTCCCACCAATCCCTCGATCGTGGTGATGTCCTTGTCTGCGAGGTCGGTCATCGCCAGCGCGCATGCGCGCTGGAGCTTGCCGTCCACCAGCACGCTGCACGCGCCACAGCTTTTGTCGTCGCAGCCGTACTTGCAACCGGTCAGTCGCAACACGTCGCGCAAATACCACAGCAGGGGCAGGGCGGGGTCGCCGGTGTGGCGAAAGCGCTTGCCATTGATGGAAACATCGATCCCCTTGCGGATGGGCTCCGGGACGATCCTGGCGGGCGGGGTCTGGGGGGCTTGTGGCATCCGCCGATTGTATTCGCTCATCCCCGCAAACCGGTGTCGCTGCCTGCGCGCCTGGCGGAGACGTTCAGCCCGCGTCAGTCGCCGCACGGCGGCGCGTCCGTCGTGCCGGACCGTCAGAGCCATGCGATTGCGTTTTGCAGGGACGCACGCAACACTTGTCGGCCTTGTCCGCGCAGCCGCGCGCCTTCCGCCATCCATGCGTCCATGACCGCTTCCGCCGCTGCGCCGCTCGCTCCCGATGCGCCATGGGTGGTGCTGAAGTTCGGCGGCACCAGCGTGGCGACCGCCGACCGCTGGCGGACGATCCAGCAGCTCGCCGCGGCGCGCCGCGCCGAAGGTGCACGCGTCGTCATCGTGGTGTCTGCGCTGGCCGGCGTCACCGATGCGTTGAAGGCGCTTGGCTCGTGCGCGCCGTCGGAGCGTGCAGCGGCGATCGCGAAACTGGTGGAGCGGCATCGCGCGCTCGCCAGCGAGATGGATCTGGTTGAAACCGCGGAGATGGATCGCCGGCTGGAGTCGTTGCGGGCGCTGGTTTTCCCTCTCCCTCCGGGTGAAGCTGCCATCCATGGTCGAGAGCTCCGTGGTGGCGCGCAAGCGCCGGATACAGGGCCTTCACCTGGCGCTGCGCGCCCGGCGCTGCGCGCCGCCCTCTCCCACGGGGAGAGGGGCTATTTGTGGCACGCGGCGGTGCAGGCGCACGGGGAGTTGCTGTCAAGCGCCTTGGGCGCGGCTTTCATGAGCGCGAACGGATTGCCGACGCAGTGGCTGGATGCGCGCGAAGCAATGCTGGCGCGCGAGGTTCCTTTCCTCAACGAACGCGCACGCGCATTGTCCGCGCAGGTGCAGGTCGAACCCGATCCCGGATTCGCCACGGCCCTGGCCGCGCGCGGTGACGTGTTTATTACCCAGGGTTTCATCGCGCGCGACGGCGACGGGCATACGGTTTTGCTGGGGCGCGGCGGGTCGGACACCTCTGCTGCGCATTTCGGCGCGCTGCTGCGCGCGTCGCGCGTGGAAATCTGGACCGACGTGGCGGGCATGTTCACCGCCGATCCGCACCAGGTTCCCGGCGCGCGTCTGTTGCAGCGGCTCGATTACGACGAGGCGCAGGAAATC
>JAGWZT010000188.1 GCA_018971925.1 Lysobacteraceae bacterium
CGCGAAAGGCAAACCTTCCAGAAAGCGCTGCCGCAAAACGGCATCTTCCGGCAGTGCGGGCGCGCGGTGCCGCCGGACGCGCGCGCGCATTCGCTTGAGGCTGATGTGGTGCGCCAGCAATTCCTCGAACGCCAGCCGTTGCTGTGCCGGATGCCGCCCCGCGAGCAACGCTTCAACATCCGCCTCCGGCGGCGGCCTGTGCACGTCAAGCAATGCGTCGCGCAGCGGCATCAGGCCCAACGATTCCAGCAGATCGGCAGGAACCAACTCCAGCGCCGTTTTGCCCGGCAAGCGCGACAGGGCTTTTTCGATGACCGCGCGCAGACGCTGCTGGCCCAAACCTTCGGTGATCGGATAGACCGGCGTCAGGGCCTCCTCGACGGCAGCTTCGCCCCGCAGCACCCGGTACTGTGGGTGCACCATTTCCAAACCGTGCTGGCCATGGCGGACCGCGCCGTAACACCGCAGGCGCGCGCCGGGCGCGAACTGCTGCGCCTGCTGTCGGCGAAAATGGAAGAAGCGCAACACCAGCGTGTCGCGCGATGCGTCGGTGATCGCAACCCGCAACTGCGGGCGCGGGCGGAACCCCGTCTGGACCGCCTCGACGACGCCCTCGACCTGCGCCGGTTCGCCGGCGGCGAGATCGCGGATCGCGGTGATGCGGGTGCGATCCTCGTAACGAAGCGGCAGGTGGAACCAGAGATCCTGCACGCGCTCGATGCCGAGCCTGCGCAGCGTTTCCGCGAGCGCGGGACCGACTCCCGGCAGCGACGCGGCCGGCGCGAGTCCGGGATCGTTGCTTGGAGTGGTGCGTGTATCGGCGGGCGTCGTCACCCGCGCAAGGTTAGCCGATGGCACCTTGCAAAGGTGTCCGGGTCTGGGAACCTCTGCAGAACCGTCGCGAGCGAAGGCAGGTTGCGTGACGCCGACTGCATCGGCAGGATTGCCGCTGCGAACGCCGCAGTCGGCCTGCAAGGCTGGCTACATGGATGTGGCCGGTAGCGTAGAGGGTTATGCAGAGGTTTCAGTCACCGCGATCACGTCGACTTCGACCGCCGCACCGCGCGGCAGCGCCGCCACACCGATGGTAGAACGTGCGGGGTATGGTTCGCTGAAGTACTTCTTCATGACCTCGTTGACCGCGCCGAAATTGCCCAGGTCGGTCATGTAGATCGCCACGCGTACGACGTTGTCGAACGATGCGCCCGCCGCGCCAAGCACCGCCTGCAGGTTTTCGAAGACGCGCGTGGCCTGCGCCTCGATGCCGCCGGCCACCATCTCTCCGGTGGCGGGATCGAGCGGCGTCTGGCCGGACAGATACAGCGTGTTGCCGCTGCGGATCGCCTGTGAATACGGACCGATTGCCTTGGGCGCGGAATCGGAATGGACAGGCTGGCGTGACATGGCACCCTCGCATCGCGGTCAAGAGAAGAGCGGCAGAATATCATCTCTGCGCGAAGCGGCTATTGTGGAAAGTCGGGCCGCGGGGCTCTCGGCCATGGATCGTGGCTTTGAAGGCCGTTCCGGTCTCCACGGAGCCAAATGACATCTCGTTGATCGAAATATTCGCGACGCAGCGATCAGGGACGATCGCAATCAAATGGGATAACGATAGACGCCATTCACCACTTTGGTGTTGCGGATGCGCCGCATTACGTCGGCCAGGTGTTTGCGGTGCTTGACCTCGATCGCGAAGATCAGGGTGGCGGCCTGGATGCCGCGCTCGATGTACTTCACGTCGTCGATGTTGGAATTGGCTTCCGCGATCGCGGCCGAAACCGTCGCCAATACGCCGGGGCGATTGACGACCTCGACCCGCAGCTCGACCCGGTAATCGCCCTGCACTTCGCTGTCCCAACCGATTTCGACGCGGCGCTCGGGCAACTTGAACAACTCGGCCACGTTGGGGCACTCGACGCGATGCACGACGATGCCCTTGCCGGGCGACAGGTAGCCCACGATGTCGTCACCGGGAACGGGATGACAACAGTTGCCGAAACTGAGGATGCCGCGTTCCGCGCCGCTGATGCGGATTTTTTCGGTCCGGTGCTGCGCGGCACCGATCACCGACCCACCCAATGCGATCAGCGTGGACGCAACCTGGCCGGGCATGCGATTGCCGAGTGCGATATCCGACAGCAGGTCTTCCAGCCGGCGCAGGTTGTTGTCGGCCAGGAACCGGTCCAGCGCTTCGGGAGGGATCGCATCGAGACTCGACCCGCCAGCGTCCAGTGCGCTTTCCAGCATGCGGTGCCCGAAATCGATCGCGTCTTCGTGTTGCAGGTGCTTTAGGTACTGACGAATCGCCGCACGCGCCTTGCCGGTCACCGCGAAATCCAGCCACGACGGATTGGGCACCGCGGAGGGGGCGGTGATCACTTCCACCGTCTGGCCCGAGGAGGGCTGCGCACGCAGCGATGCGAGCTTGCCGTCGATGCGCGCCGCCACCGCGTGCATGCCGACGTCGGTGTGCACGGCAAACGCGAGATCCAGCGCGGTCGCGTTCTTCGGCAGCGACTGGATGTCGCCTGCGGGCGTGAACAGATAGACCTCGTCGGGGAACAGGTCCACCTTGACGTTCTCGATGAACTCGAGCGACGACGGCGTCGCCGCCTGTGAATCGGCCAGGCCCGCCACCCATTGGCGTGCGCGCGATTGTGCGCTGTTGGATGGAATCGCCTCCTGCTTGTACGACCAGTGCGCGGCCACTCCGCGCTCGGCAACCATGTCCATTTCCTCGGTGCGGATCTGGATTTCGATGGGTGCGGCGAATGGTCCGAACAGCACCGTGTGCAGTGACTGGTAACCGTTGGCCTTGGGAATCGCGATGAAATCCTTGAAGCGCCCTTCCACCGGTTTGAACAGCGAGTGCGCGGAACCCAGCGCCTGATAACAATGGGCGACGGTATCGGTAACAAGGCGAAAGCCGTACACGTCCATCAACTGGTCGAAGGTCTTGTGCTCGATCTTCATCTTCGACCAGATGCTGTAGGGCGCTTTCACCCGGCTGATGATGCGCACGGGGATACCGTCGGCCGCCAGGCGCCCGGCCAGCGCCTGCTCGATTTTCACCATCGACTCGCGGCGGTTGCCCAGCGTGCGCTTGATCCGCGAAGCGATGATCTTGTAGCGGTCGGGGTAAAGGCTGCGAAAGCCGAGGTCCTGCAATTCCGAGCGGATCGCATTCATGCCGAGACGTGCCGCGATCGGTGCATAGATGTCCAGCGTCTCGCGCGCAATGCGACGGCGCGCATCCGGCACCATCGCCGAAAGGGTGCGCATGTTGTGCAGGCGGTCCGCCAGCTTGATCAGGATCACCCGCAGGTCGCGCGCCATGGCCAGCAGCATCTTGCGGAAGCTCTCGGCGTCGGCTTCCACGCGGCTGGCAAAGTCCACCCGCTCCAGTTTGGTGACGCCATCCACCAGCTCGGTGACGGTGGTGCCGAAGCTGGCCTCCAGCTGCACGCGGGTCATGCCGGTATCTTCCAGCGTGTCGTGCAGGATCGCCGCAATGATGGTCTCGGCATCCAGACGCAGTCCCGCCAGGATCGTCGCCACCGCGAGCGGATGGGTGATGTAGGGTTCGCCGCTCTTCCGCCGCTGGCTGGCGTGGGCACGCGCGCCTACCGCGTAGGCACCGCGTACCCGTTCGATCTGCTCCGGGGGAAGATAGGCCGCCAGTTGCGCGGCAAGCGCATCGATGCCCGTGGCTTCAGCAGCCGTCGCCGGCCGCGCCACCTCGGTCGTTTCTGATTTGGCCTTGCGCTTGCGCATGCCTGCAAGCTAGACAGGCGCGCGGCGCGAGTCAATATCGCGGCAGGAATATTTCGCCCCTTCCACGCACCCGAGGTGCGTGGAAGGACTTCCGGGAACGTCCGGACCTTTTCAATCGATCTTCAGTGTCCGTGCACCGTCACCGACGGATCCAGCATCTGCAGCGCCTGGCCAATGTTGGTGGCGCCGGTGCGCTGGATATCCTTCTGGCTGTAGCTGTTGCCTGCCACGGGCAGGCACTGCCCCTTGGGCGGCGGGATGTGGCTGCCCGTCTCGCGAATGCAGAAACGCGAATCGAGCGGCGGAACCGCGCGTTTGCTGCCGGCGGGTGCCGCGGCTTGCGGGTTCGATGTGACGGCGGTCGTCTGGGCTTGGGCCTGGGTATCGTTCGGACTGGTTTGCGCGAAGGCCGGCAGGGCGAGAGCCGTGCCGCCGCATACCGCGAACAGGGCCGTTGCGAGAAGCTTTTTGTTCATGATCGGTCTCCTCGGAGGGATCGGTGATTCATTGTGCGCCTGCCGCAGGCCGCCGAACCAACGCACGCCGACGGCGCGACAGAGATCGTTCATACTTTTGACTCCAGTTCCCCCGGAAGATTCCCCTCCATGCGTGAAGTCCGGCTGTTCGTCGACGTTCCCCTGACACCCGGTGAGGATCTGCCGCTGCCGCAGGATGCCGCCGGGCACACCGTGAGGGTGCTGCGCCTTAAAGCCGGCGACCCCGTGATCCTGTTCAACGGCGACGGGCGGCAATATCCAGGCCGGCTGGTCACGGCGAATCCACGCGCAGCCAGCGTTCACGTCGAAGCGACGGAAACCCCCGCGCGCGAGTCGCCTTTGCGCAGCACGCTCATCCAGTCGCTGGCGCGCGGCGAAAAGATGGACTGGATCATCCAGAAAGCCACTGAACTGGGCGCGGCACAAATCCTGCCGGTAACCACCGAACGCAGTGAAGTGCGGCTGGATGGCGCGCGCGGCGAAAAGCGGCTGGACCACTGGCGTGCGATTGCCATTGCCGCCTGCGAGCAATCCGGGCGCAACGTAGTGCCTGAAATCAGCGCCCCCGTATCCTTGGAGGTTTGCCTTGCCGCGCACCCGCAGGCAAGCACGGAAGTTCGCTGGATGCTGCACCCGGGCGGAACCGTGCGCCTGCGGAATCTCGCGTCCGCCCCGACGAACGTGATGCTGGCGGTGGGTCCGGAGG
>JAGWZT010000189.1 GCA_018971925.1 Lysobacteraceae bacterium
AAGTGGCTGACATTCCACGACCGGCGCGATGCACATCGCGCCGGTTTTTTGTGCGAGCCCGCACATGACTTTCGGCGTATGCCCCCGCGGGCGCGCGGGCGCATACTCCGGCCGCCCCGGTGCTTGCATGCGCCGGCCCCTCTCGCCCATCAGCCGGAAATCGCCAATGAAAGCCAACCGGCTTGCCGTTGCGCTCGCGCCCTTCCTCCTGTGCAGCATGTCCACGTTCGCCGCCGCGCCACCCTCCGGCGTCAGCACCTCCGCGCAAGCCGGCGTCGGCAAGAACGAGCAGTCCGAATCGCTGATCCAGAAGCTGTCGAAACCATTGTCATCCATCACCCACGGCACCGTTGCCGTCGAAGGCAACGCGATCGACTACGAAGCCGTGGCCGGCACGCTGGTGCTCGACGGCACCGGCGTCAACGAAGGCACGCCGCAGGTGGCAATGAGTTATTTCGCGTATTTCAAGCAGGGTGCCGATCCGGTCAAGCGCCCGATCATGTTCCTCTACAACGGCGGCCCCGGTTCCTCGACGATGTGGTTGCACATGGGCGCGTGGGGTCCGAAACGCGTGGTGACCAGTGACGACGCGCATACGCCGGCCGCACCGTATCGACTGGTCAACAACGACTACAGTCTGCTCGACGCGAGCGACGTCGTATTCATCGACATGCCTGGCACAGGCTTCGGCCGCCTGCTGGGTCATGGCAAGGACGAGACCGAACGCGCCAAGAGCCACAAGGAACTGGCCGATGAATATTGGAGTATTGACGGCGACGCTCAAGCGTTCTCGCGATTCATCACCCAGTTCCTGTCGAAGTACAACCGCTGGAACTCGCCCAAATACCTGTTCGGCGAAAGCTACGGCACCGTGCGTTCGGCGGTGGTCGCTCGCATCCTGGAGGAACAGGACAACGTCGATCTCAACGGCGTGGTTCTGCTTTCGGAGGTTCTGGATTTCCGCATCAGCCCTGTCGCCGCGAACATCAACCCGGACGACAACCTGCCCTATGTGACAGCACTACCAACCTTCGCCGCGACCGCGTGGTACCACCACAAACTACCAAAGTACGACCACGGCACCCTGGCGCAGCTGTTGCAAGACAGCATTGCTTTCGCAAAAGGTGACTACCAACAGGCGTTGTTCGCAGGTTCGACGCTCGGGCCGACGCGAAAGCGCGAGATCGCCGAAAAGCTGCATGACTTCATCGGCCTGCCGCTGGATTACCTTATGAAGGCAGATCTGCGCGTGAACAGTGACATGTTCACCCATCAATTGCTGAGCGGCAACGACACCACCACCGGGTTGCTAGACACCCGCTATGTCGGCCCGAGCATGGATCCACTGGCCAAGGAATCCGACTACGACCCGCAGGGGGCCGCAATCGGCTCAGCGTATGTGTCGGCGTTCAACATCTACGTGCGCAACGACATGAAATTCGGCGAGGGCATGGAATATCGCCCGTCGGTGTATGGCGATTTCAACTGGAAGTTCGAGCACAAGCAACCCGGCATGCAGTTGGTATGGAACAAGGGTGTCAACGTGCTGCGTGACCTCGCCGCCGCAATGAAGTACAACCCGAACCTGAAGGTGATGGTGAACGGCGGCTTCTATGACCTCGTTACACCGTTCTATGGCGCAATTCACGAGGAAGAAAACCTGCCGATCCCGCAGAGCCTGCGCAAGAACATCACCTATGCGTTCTATCCCTCGGGCCACATGGTGTACGCGCACGTCCCGTCGCTGAAGCAGCTGCACGACAACGTCGCGGCGTTCATAGACGCCACCGATGACCGAAGCAACGGAAAGTAACTTTCTTCGCAAATTTGGCAGTTCCTGGCTGGCGCGATGCGAATCGCGCTTTTTTTGAGCGGGTGCCATGACTTTCGGGGTATGCCGCCGCGCGCCGGTGTGTGCATACTCGAACGGTTCCGGCGCATGCCGCGCCGGGCATTACTGTCCAGACCATTCGGGGATCGCCATGAAAGCCAATCGCCTCGCCGTCGCCCTCGCCTCGCTGATGCTGTGCAGCGCGCCTGCCTTCGCCGCCGCGCCGCCATCCAGTGCCAGCAGCTCTGCGCAAGCCAGCGCGGGCAAGAGCGACCAATCCGAATCGCTGATCCAGAAGCTGTCGACGCCGCTGTCGTCCACCACCCACGGCACCGTCACGGTGGAAGGCAAGGCGATCAGCTACGAGGCCGTGGCCGGCACGTTGGTGCTCGACGGCACCGGCGTCAACGAAGGCACGCCACAGGTGGCGATGAGCTACGTGGCCTACTTCAAGCAAGGCGCCGACCCGTCCAAGCGTCCGGTCACCTTCATCTACAACGGCGGCCCGGGCTCTTCCACGGTGTGGCTGCACATGGGCGCCTGGGGTCCGCAGCGCATCGTCACCAATGACGACACGCATACCCCGGCCGCGCCATACCAGCTGGTCAACAACGACTACAGCCTGCTCGACGCCAGCGATCTCGTCTTCATCGACATGCCGGGCACCGGCTTCGGCCGCCTGCTCAGCCAGGGCAAGGACGACGCCGCGCGCGCCAAGAGCCACAAGGAACTGGCCAAGGAATACTGGGGCATCGACGGTGACGCCCAGGCGTTCTCGCGCTTCATCACCCAGTTCCTGTCGAAGTACAACCGCTGGAACTCGCCCAAGTTCCTGTTCGGCGAAAGCTACGGCACCACGCGTTCGGCGGTGCTCTCGAACGTGCTGCAGACCCAGTACAACGTCGACCTCAACGGCGTGATGCTGCTGTCGCAGATCCTCAACTTTTCTCTCAGCATCGACGGCGCCAACATGAACCCGGGCGTCGACATGTCCTACGTTTTGGGACTGCCGACCTTTGCTGCCACCGCGTGGTACCACCACAAACTTCCGAAATACAACAATGGCGGTCTGGCGCCGCTGCTGAAGGAGGCGACCCAATGGGCGACCACCGATTACGAGCAGGCGCTGGCCGCGGGCTCGACGCTGAGCGCCGAGAAGAAACAGCAGGTCGCGCAGAAGCTGAGCGATTACACCGGCCTGCCGGTCGCCTATCTGCTCAAGGCCGACCTGCGCGTCACCGGCGGCATGTTCGAGCAGCAACTGCTGAGCGGCACGGACTCCGATACCGGCCGCCTCGACACCCGCTTCTCGGGCCCGTCCATGGACCCGCTGGCCAAGACCACGGAATACGACCCGCAGTCCGCGGCAATCAGCTCGGCCTACGTGTCGGCCTTCAACAACTACGTGCGCAACGACCTGAAGTTCGGTGACGGCATGACCTTCCGGCCCTCCGTGTACGGCGCCGACGACTTCCATTGGGATTGGAAGCACATGGCGCCGGGCCAGCGTTTCTCGCGCGGCGGCACGCCGAATGTCATGCTGGATCTCGCCGTGGCGATGAAATACAACCCGAACATGAAGGTGAAACTGTTCGGCGGTTTCTACGACCTCGCGACGCCGTTCTACACGGCGATCTACGAGATGCAACACTTGCCGATCCCGGAGTCGCTGCAGAAGAACATCAGCTACGCGTTCTTCCCGTCGGGCCACATGGTGTACGCGCACCTGCCGTCGCTGAAGCAATTGCACGACGATGCCGCGGCCTTCATCGAGGCGAACGACAACCAGGGCAACAAGTAAGTCCGCCCGCATTGCTTCGCGACACGCTCAACCGGCGCGATGCAAATCGCGCCGGTTTTTGTTTCTGGTTCACGCCGGAGTTCGGCGGGCTTTTCCCTTCTCCCTGCGGGAGAAGGTGGCGCGTAGCGACGGATGAGGGTACAAGCGTAAGACCACCAAGGCCGAAATTGATTGTCCAGCTTTCGCGCGTCCGTACCCTCACCCGCCCCTTCGGGGCACCCTCTCCCGGAGGGAAAGGGGAACTTGTCTGTTGAAGATCAATGCAAGGTTCCTGCTTCATTCCCGCTCGAAGCGCACTATTTCGTCCAGCACGGCTTGGGCACGTACCACGCTTCTGCCTGCACTCTCGTTCTCGATCTTGTGTCCGTAGCCCAACTGACGCATCGCCCACACCACCACCACGACCGCCACAAGGCCAGCCAAGCCGCAAGCGAGAGCCCACGCGGCAAATCCCGGTGACCACAAGTCGATGCCATACCAGGCCAGGTTCATCCACAGCACCGGGATCCATATGAAGCAGCCAAGCGCGGCATTGACCGGCGCCTCGACACGCATCCGGAACGCGCGCAATCCGGCAATCCGGCGTTGGATATCGACAACCGGTGCGGCGTAATCGACGCGCGATATCAGATACAGGTTGCGCGCCGCGAACACGATCAGCAGCAACCCGAAGGCGTGCACCAGCAATCCGCACACGAGCAGGTGCAACGGCTGAAAATGTGTTGCCCAGAACGTACCCCCCCCGATCGAAAAGGCCACTCCGACCATGAGCTGGAGAACCTGCCCCCACCACAACGGACGCAATGCCCCGCGTGCACGATCCAATCGTCGTTCGCGAAAATCCGCGCGCAACAGGGCTTCCATCCCATCCAGGCGCGAGTCGGTTTCCGCCCATGCGTGCTTGAAGTCATCGAGTTCCATGTTTCACTCCTCGGCCATCGCGGCCATCGCCTGCCCGCGCAGTTTCTGCTTGATGCGATTGAGCTTGGTCGCCACGTTGGTTTCGCTGATGCCCAGCACGTCGGCGATCTCGGCGTAGCTGCGGTCTTCCAGGTACAACAGCACCAGTGCGCGATTCAAGGGGTCGAGTCGTGCGATGAACGTGTGCAGCCCGGCAATGCGTTCATCGCGCAGCATGGCTTCGTCGTGCAACGCCCCGGTACTCGCGACGGTTTCAAGGTGCGCACCGTCGAGCGGCTCCAGAGGCGGCGCACCGGGGTGCTGCATGCTACGCACGTGCGAAATCGCGACGTTCAACGCCACCCGGTACATCCATGTGGAGAACTTCGCGCGGCCCGGATCGAACGCGG
>JAGWZT010000190.1 GCA_018971925.1 Lysobacteraceae bacterium
ATTGGCCACCACGATGGTCTGCCCGTTCTGCTGGTAGGTCAGTCCGATCGGCTGGGTGTTTGGCTGGTTGAGCATCAGCATGTTGTTGCCCAGCGACCAGTTGTCGTGGTCGGTGTAGCGTGCGAGATAGAGGCCCGCCGTGAGCGTGTTGCCGCTGAAGATTTCCTTGCTGATCCGCAAATCATTGTTGAGACTCTTCAGGCGCTTCTGGATGTACCACCAGCCCTGGCCGATCACGCTCTGGTCCAACGGTACGCTCTGGCCATTGGGGAGGGTGGCGGCGACATTGGTGCCGGGCGACAGGCCCTCGCCGTTCGGCCCGAGATTGTTGGTGTCCACCGCGGTGCCGTCAGGATTGCAATAGCCGGCTGGCTGCGCGACCTGACAGCCATACAGGAAATATCCCAGCGGTCTCGGATTGGGGCCGGAGAACAACGCGTTGGTCGGCAGGTCGCCACCGAAATACAGGAAATTGTCCGAGATCGTCCACGTCCCGAACGTTGCGTCGTAACTCCCGCCGAAGTAATTGAGGTTGCCGCCGCGGCCATTGGCGAGGTTCGCGTTCTGGAGATACCCCAACGGGTTCGGCACCTGCACGTTCTGGATCGCCCGGCTCCCATAGGTACCGGTCGAAGGATCGAAACCCGGGTAACCCGAAAAGTTGCTGCCCGACCCCTGGATCATCGGAATCGGCACCATGAACTGGTTCTTGTCGTTGAGCTTGCGCGCCCACAGCATGAACGAGCCGTTGTCCCAGTCATGCGTCAGTGTCGCGGTGAGCTGGCCGCCCTTGTCGGCCTTGAACTGCGGGTCGCGCACGCCATCGGACGTGCGATAGAACCCGCCGATGCTGGCGTACCACCCATCCGCGAGCTTGAACCCGTAGAAGCCGTCCACGCGCCACAGGCCCTCGTCTCCGTAGGTAAGTCCGATATCACCGGATGGCGTCGCCGTGCCTTGGCGCAGGATGAAGTTGGCGGTCGCCCCCATCTGGCCGGGGCCGAACACGGCGCCCGGGCCGCCCTGCACGATTTCGACGCGCTGGATCGTGTCGTCAAGCCTGAACAACGAACTCGAGTCCATGAATGACAGCGAGGACATGCCGTAGATCGGCGATCCATTGATCATGTTGGTGAAGAACGGTGCGTCGCCGCCGCCAGGAAAGCCGGCGATTTCAATGTTGGCGCCGGTCTGGCCACCGGTGGACTCGGGCCAGATGCCCGGCGAGATTTTCAAAAGGTCGGCCACGCTGACCGGATTGGCCTGCTGGATTTCCTCACGGTTCGCCGAGACGACGTTGTAGCTCGCGTCGAGTTTGCTGACGCCGATTGCGGTGGCCGTCACGACGATGGTCTGCAAGGTCTGGGTCTTGGCTTGCGATCGTTGCTGACTGGCGAGCGCGGCTTGTTGCGCTTGGGTGCCGGTGGTGGACTGGCCATTGGCCGCGCCGGTAGCGGAACCAGTGTTGCCTGCCCAGGCGGCGGGAGACAAAGCAGCGATGATGGCACTCGTCAGTGCCAGCCTGATCAACTTGTCACTCTTCATGACAGTCCTCCAGCGAAATGAGAGTCTCGAGATATCGCGCTCGGCAGGTTTTTCATGAAGCTTTTTTCAATCGGGAACGAGCAAGCCAGGCAACCGCTCGCGCGAATCGACCGTGGCCCATCGATGCCCACTCGTACCTGCCTTTGAACCCACTGCGTGCGTTCTTCCCACCCACGAGAGGCAGGTCGAAACACGCCATGCTTCACAAACACCTCACGTATCCGCCCGCACCCGGGCCATGCCGATGCACAAGGCGTACAACCGCGAATCGATGCAAACGCAATCCGCCATCGATGAAGGTTTGATGCCTCCAGTCTCCTCCGTTTCCCGCCGCCCCCGATGACTCACGCCGTCCAGTTTGGCCCTTGCAAGACAGCGCTGTCAATCTGCAGTGCACCACCATCGTGGCGATTTTCGGCACCTGTCCGAACGCTGCGTCAAACGTAACAAAATCCAAATAATCCTTGTTTAATGCCACTTTTATCGTGCTGCGCTGCAACAGCACAGGACACGTACATTCGGGCTGTTACCAAACCCAGAACCTGTGCAACACTGTCGTCCTGACAATTCATGACAGCGCTGACATCACGTTGTCGTACCACGCATCGCTGGGGTAGAGGGACACACGGTGGAGTCCGCAACGCTCGACGACGTCGCAAGCAAGGCTGGCGTTTCCGCGAAAACGGTATCGCGTGTAGTCAACGGTGAGCGTTCGGTGCGCCCGCAGACGCGCGAGCGCGTGTTGCGTGCGATCGAGCAACTCGGTTATCGCCCCAACCTGCTCGCACGTGGCCTGAGCGGTGCGCACGCATACACGGTCGGCCTGATCTACGACAACCCCAACGCCTACTACATCATCGCGATGCAGCAAGGCGCGCTCACCGCGTGCGACGCCCTGAATTTCGGGTTGCAAATCCGGACCTGCAATTCCCGGTCGCCCGCACTGGCCGAGGATTTGCGCAATTTCGTGCACCGTTCCCGCCTGTCCGGATTGGTGCTTACCACGCCGGTCTCGGAACGCGCGGCGTCCTTGCGCAAACTTGCGGCGTATGACATTCCGTTCGTCCGTATCCTTTCCGCCGCGGACGATCCCGATGATGAATTTCCGTGCGTTTATGTCGACGACCGCGACGCGGCGTACGCCATCGTCAGCCACCTGCTGCAGCTTGGCCACGTCCGCATCGGATTCCTGCAGGGCGGCAAGCATCACCACGCCAGCGCCGAGCGGCTCAAGGGCTACAAGGATGCCCTGCAGCACTACGGCGTCCCATTGCGCAAGGAGCTGATGATCGCCGGCGACTATGTGTTCGATGACGGTTTCCGCGGCGCGCGGCGCCTGTTCGATCTAGCCGAACCGCCCACCGCGATATTCGGGTGCAACGACGAGATCGCGGCCGGCGCGCTGGCCGCTGCGCAGGCCGCCGGCCTGCACGTGCCCTACGATGTCTCGATCGCCGGATTCGAGGACAGCCCGTTTTCACGCCATTCGTGGCCGCCGCTCACCACGGCGCGACAACGTGCCGACGTCATCGTGGAGCGCGCCACCCGCATGTTGATCTCACGGATCAACGGCAATGACATCGAGAACGAAGGCTTCACCCCCGAACTGGTGGTGCGCGGCTCGACCGCCCCGCCACGCCCGAAACGACGCCAACGCAAACGGCGGTAGCAAACAAACCAGCAGTCAGAGGAACTCGCCATGAAAGTTCGCTCGCGTTTCGTTACCTTCGCCTGCGCAGCCCTCGTCGCTGCCACTGCCTTGGCGGCGGCGCCGGACCCGGCCCGGACCCGCAGCTACATCGATCACGCGTGGAGCACGCTCACCCGCTCGGTGAAAGAGTGCCGGGCTCTGGTCGACCCCAAGGTGCCATCTCGCTCGGTGATCTACCTGCCTGCAGGCGTGGCGGCTCCGGCTTCGCTGGTACAAAGCGCCAAACGTTGCGGCGTGAGGGTGGAAAACCTGCCAGCCCCGATTCACGAGCTGGGTGACGTCGATCCTACCGGTCTGCCTGCGCAGGGGCTGCTTTATCTCCCGCATCCGTACGTGGTGCCTGGCGGTTTCTTCAACGAGATGTACGGCTGGGACAGCTACTTCATCGTGCTTGGCCTCGTCGCCGACCATCGCGAATCGCTGGCGCTCGACATGGTCGACAACGCCCTGTACGAAGTCGAATACTACGGCGGCGTACTCAACGCAAACCGCACCTATTACCTCACGCGTTCGCAGCCGCCGCTGCTGACGGCAATGATGACCGCGGTGATGGGCGATCCGGCGACCTTTCATGGTGGTGCCGCGAAACGCGCCTGGCTGGAAAGGGCCTATCCACTGGCCGTGCGCAACCACGACATCTGGACACGCAAGCAACATCTCGCAGGCAATACCGGCCTGTCCCGCTATTTCGACTTCGGCCACGGCCCGGTCATCGAGATGCCGGACAGCGACTACTACGTCGGCGTGATCCGCTGGCTGCGCGCGCATCCTGCGCAAGACCCTGGCTATCTGATCAAGGCCCCGCAATACCCGGATGCCGTACAAGCCGCCGCTCTCAAAACCACAAGCTGCGACATTACCCGTTCGAAGATCTGCGCGGGCGATTGGCTGGACGGCTACCGCCTCACAGCCGACTACTATCTCGGCGATCGTGCGATGCGCGAATCCGGTTTCGACACCGATTTCCACTTCGGGCCATGGGGCGGCTCCACCCACCACTACGCCGGCGCGGGCCTGAACAGCCTGCTGTATCGCTACGAACGCGATCTCGAGGATTTCGCGAAGGCCCTCGGCAAGACTGCCGATGCCGAACACTGGGCCGCTGCCGCCGAAGCCCGCCGCAAGGCGATGGACAAATACCTTTGGCACGCCGACCAGGGGCGCTACATGGATTGGGACTTCGTGTCCGGCAAGGCTTCCACCGATCCGTACCTGACGATGTTCTATCCGCTGTGGGCCGGCGTGGCTTCACCTCAACAGGCAAGGATGTTGGTCGGCCAGCTCAAACTGTTCGAACATCGCGGTGGCCTCGCCATGAGCACCCGCGACACCGGCGCGCAATGGGATGCGCCGTTCGGATGGGCGCCGACCAACTGGATCGCCGCCAAGGGCCTCCAGGATTACGGCTTCAAGACCGACGCACTGCGGATTTCCTGCGCGTTCACCGGCACGGTCGACCGCAGCCTGGCCAAGGACGGCACCATCCGCGAGAAATACAACATGGTGCTCGGCAACGCCGACGTGAAGATCACCGCGGGCTACAAGACCAACGTGATCGGTTTCGGCTGGACCAACGGCGTGTACCTGAGAATGCGTCACCTCATCGAAGCCGATGGCGGATGCAACGCCACGCGGACGACGCAGGCTGTCGCGGCACACTGACGAGGCGCGCCTC
>JAGWZT010000191.1 GCA_018971925.1 Lysobacteraceae bacterium
GGGTCGGCAAGCTGAGGGGCGGGCTGGACGAAATTCATTCCGAAGGAAGCTTACTCTCCGCGGTACCGCGCCGCTTCGGCATGCGTGCGCTCGCCAGGATCACGATCGCCGCGAGCGCGATTTCGATCATTGCGTAGACGCGCTCGTTCGGTGCAGCGTACGCTTCCGCGATGCCGTGGCAGAAATAGAACAGGCTGATCATGCCCGCCAGCAGCAACGCGCGTGCGGGTGCGCGCCAGTACGACAGCGGAAGCGCCAGCGGCAGCAGTGCGAAAACCAGCGCCACGACAACCGGCATCCGAGCGGGCGGCAGCAACCACGCGTGCCAGACGATCTGCAGCAACGCCAGCCCGCCCCACGCCGCGAAGCCGATCCGCCGTTGCAGGTTGACGTTCATGCATTCACCGCCAGGCGCTTGGCGATGTCCGCGACGCGTCGCCCGAGCGCGCGCGCCAGCGTGCGTTCGTCGTCGCTGATCGGCCGGTCGCGGTTGACGCCGCTGACGTGGCTGGCGCCGTACGGCGTGCCTCCTGTCGTGGTGGTGTTGAGCGCCTGTTCGGTGAATGGAATGCCGACGATCAACACGCCGTGGTGCAGCAGCGGGGTCATCATCGACAGCAGCGTGGATTCCTGTCCGCCGTGCATGGTGGACGTTGAGGTGAACACCGCGCCCGGCTTGCCGGCCAATGCGCCCGATGCCCATTCCGCGGGCGTCGAATCGATGAACTGCTTCATCGGCGCGGCCATGTTGCCGAAGCGCGTCGGGCTGCCCATGATCAGGCCCGCGCATTCGTGCAGGTCGCGCAATTCCACGTAAGGCGGCCCCTCCCCGGGCACCGGCGGTTGCGCGACTTGCGTGAGCGGGCCGACCGGTGGCACCTGCCGAACACGCGCGCGCACGCCTTCGACTTCCTCGACGCCGCGCGCGATCAGGCGCGCGAGCTGCGCAACCTTGCCATTGCGGCTGTAGTACAGGACCAGGATTTCCATGAATCTCGGGTTTCCTTTTGCGGCGGGGTTGCACTAGCCTCGCGGCATGCGAACTACGTCCGCCGATCAACAGGGTACGCGCCGCGATCGAATGCGGGCCTTCGCGCGCTTCCTGTGGCAGCGGTTCCTCGATGACAAATGTTTCGAGACCGCGGGCGCATTGTCGTACACCACGTTGTTCGCGATCGTGCCGATGCTGGCGGCGGTGATCGCGATCGTGTCGGTGTTCCCGGCGTTCGCCGGCCTGCGCGACAGCGTGACCCGTTTCATTTTCCGCAGCTTCGTCCCGGCGGCGGGCGAAACGGTGCAAGGATACCTGCTCCAGTTCGCCGCCAATGCCAGCAAGCTGACGCTGGTGGGCGTACTGGTGCTGCTGGCCAGCGCCCTGATGATGATGGCCAGCATCGAGGACCGCTTCAATCGCATCTGGCGCGTTGCGACGCGGCGCAAGGGCAGCGCGCGGCTCCTGCTCTACTGGGCGGCGTTGACGCTCGGCCCGATCCTGGTCACGGCGGGCGTCGGCGTCAGTTCGTGGGTGTACGCGCAGCCGCTGTGGCGCGGCGTCGCCGGCCACGGCGTGGCGGGCTTCCGTTTGTGGCTGCTGGCGCCGTTCCTGATCACGTGGGTCGGCCTGTCGGTGCTGTACCAGGTCGTGCCCAATTGCCGGGTGCGCTGGCGCGACGCGATCACCGGCGCGCTGGTGGCGGCGGTGCTGTTCGAGTTCGCGCGCAAAGGCTTCGCGGCGTACGTGCAGGGCATCGCCAATTACCGCGAGGTGTACGGCGCGCTGGCGGCCATACCGATCTTCCTGATCTGGGTGTACCTGTCGTGGGTGATCGTGCTGCTCGGCGCGATCCTGGCCGCGGCCCTGCACGCGTTCGAATATCGCCGCGCGGAAGATTTGCTGCCACCGGGCTGCGAGTTCGTCGGACTGTTGCGCGTGCTGCAGCGCTTCGCCGAGGCGCAGCGCACGGGCGAGGCTCTGGATGACGCGGGACTGCGCGCGCGGGAACGTTTCCTCACGGCCGACCTGCTGCAGCGTTATCTGGATGACCTGCAACGCGCGCGCCTGATCCGTCGCGCCGATGGCGGCGGATGGCTGGTCGCGCGCGACCTGGGCAGCGTATGCGTGGACGATCTTTTCCACGCGGGCCGCTACCGGCTTCCGGAGGACGCCGTGGCGTTGCAACGTGCGGCCACCGGGCTGGCGCCCGAGGCCAGGGTGACCTTGCAACGTGCCGAGGCCGCGCTGAAAAAAAACCTCAGGGTGCCGCTGCGCGAGTTATTCTGTGCGGCGTCGCCCATCGGGGCGGTGCAGTCCGAGGATCAGCCATCGTGATGCGTGCCTGGTTGCGTCGTGGTTCGTGGTTGCTGGCCACCGCGCTGGCTTGCGCGCCAGTCATCGGCAGCGCGCAGCCGCGGCTGGCCATCCAGACGCTGGACGGCAAGACCTTCGACCTTGCCGCCGAGCGCGGCAAGTGGGTGATCGTCAATTTCTGGGCGACGTGGTGTTCGCCGTGCATCGCCGAAATGCCGGCGATCTCGAAATACGTGGCCGCGCACAAGAACGTCACGGCGATCGGGCTTGCCTACCAGCCCGAACCGCTCGACGACGTGCTGAAATTCGTGCACAAGCATCCGGTCGATTACCCGCTGGCGCGCATCGACATGCAGCACCCGCCCGCCGGGCTCGAGATGCCGTTGGGTCTGCCGACTACCGACCTGATCGCGCCGGACGGACATCTGGCGAAGCGTTTCATCGGCCCGGTCGACGCGAAGCTGCTGGATGCGGCGATCGCCGCGGCGGCAAAGCACTGACGCGATGGCCTGCGCGCGTTTCATCGTGACCGGCAGGGTGCAGGGCGTGTTCTTCCGCGCCTCGACCCGCGACTTCGCACTGCAACTGGGAGTTGCCGGGTACGCGAAGAACCGCGACGACGGCAGCGTGGAAGTCCTCGCCTCCGGCAGCACCGAAGCGTTGGCGGCGTTGTTCGCCTGGTTGCACCATGGCCCGCCCGCCGCGAGGGTGGAGCAGGTGCAGCGCGAAGAAGTGTCGCCCCGGAACCTGCACGGCTTCACGACCAGGTGAACGGTTTGCCTTCCCCTTTCGCGGGAACTTCTGGTTTTGCACGTCCATGGGTAGCCTTTGATTTTGCTTGTCATCCCGGAATCGCGCAGCGATGTCCGGAATCGGTTTGCATTCCGCATCTCGTTGCAGGCGATATGTACGGCAAACCGATTCCGGGTTCCGCCGCGATGAAGCCGCGGCGGCCCCGGAATGACCAGTAAAATCGAGGCATCCATGGCAGGGCGTGGCGGCTGGCGCTGTGATCCCGCCCGGTGCGCCTCAGTGCTCACCCAACCGCGGCAACAATCCCACCAGGTTGCACGGCCGCGTGCGCGCATCGAGCTGCACGCGCAACAGCTTTTCCCATGCGGTTCTGCACGCCGAGGTCGAACCCGGCAGCGCGAACACGAACGTCTGGTTGGACAACCCCGCGAACGCGCGCGACTGCAAACTCGACGTGCCGATTTCCTCGAAGCTCACCGCGCGGAACAGTTCGCCGAAACCCGGCATTTCCTTGTCCAGCAACGGCAACACCGCTTCCGGTGTCGAATCGCGGCCGGTGAAGCCGGTGCCGCCGGTGATCAACACGCCGTGCACCGCGGCGTCCGCGATCCACGCCGCCACCTGCGCGCGGATCGCGTAACGGTCATCGCGCAACAGCTTGCGTTCGTGCAGCCGATGCCCGGCTTCCGTCAACGCATCGACGAGGAACTGGCCGGAGGCGTCGGTTTCGAGCGTACGCGAGTCCGACACCGTCAGCACGCACAGGCTCAAAGAAACGAATTCGTTTTTGGCGGTCATGGGCCGAGCTTACTCCTGCCCCAATGCGCGCTTTGGGAATGTGATCGACTGTGGCGACAAACCGCTCCGGGAACGTTGGTGCATGGCAAGCAGCAGCGCCGCGAAATCCCGCGCGTAGGCCTGCATGTCAAACAGCCCTGATGTCTTGCGCAATGAAGTCAAGCGTTCACGCAGCGCGGCGAGTACCGAGCGATCGTTGCCGAAGCGGATGGCGGTGTCGATGAACGCCTTGTCGTCGCGGGCGATGAGTTCCGGCATGCCGAGGTGGTGGTTCAAGCTTCCGGCGACGCGCGAGGCGAAGGTTTCGCCCGGGCGCGTCAACACCGGGCAGCCGGCCCAGATCGCGTCCGACGCGGTGGTATGCGCGTTGTACGGGTTGGTGTCGAGAAACAGGTCGGCCAGTCGATAGCGCGCGAGGTGTTGCAGGTGCGGCAGTGCGGGTGAGAACACCAGCCGGTGCGGATCGAGGCCGCGCACGCGCGCGGCTTCGCGCAGGCGCGCATTGGCGTCGCTGCCGTAATCCAGCAGCCACAGCACGCTGCCAGGCACTTCGCGCAACACCGCGCCCATGCGGCTGAAGCTGGCGGCGTTGAGCTTCCATGAATTGTTGAAGCTGGCGAATATCGTGACATCGTCCGGTAGACCGAACGCGGCACGCGGTGGCGGTACGCCGATCGCGCGCGTGGTGTCGGAGGGCTGGTAGCAACGCGGCAGGTACGCGACGGATTCCGAATAAAAGCGCTGCAGCGGCTCCGGGACCAGGAAATGATCGGCGATCAGGTAGTCGATGAACGGCGCGCCGGAGGTGCCGGGATAAGCGAGCCAGCTTGCCTGCACGGGCGCCGGACGCAGCGCGAACACGCCCGGCACGCCGCCCGCGCACCAGCCGTCCACGTCGATGAGCACATCGATGTCCGCATCGTGTACGCGTTGCGCGATCGCGGTGACGGGTTGTTGCGCGACCTCGTGGAACGCATGCGCCGCCTGGCGCAACCGCGCGCGCACGTCGCTGCCATCATCGGGCGTGGTGGCGAACAAATGCACTTCGACGTCGTTGTGCCGGCCCAT
>JAGWZT010000192.1 GCA_018971925.1 Lysobacteraceae bacterium
GTGCTGGCCGAGCCCGCCGCGCAGACCGCCCGCGTCATCAATGCGGTCGGCCAGCAGAAGGCCGCGTGACAGGCAGTTCACACGAGTTTTTTATCCAATCAACCCTTCAACCTTTCAAAGTTTCAGGAGCAACCCCATGTCCCTCAGCAATGAAGACATCATCGAAGCCATCTCGTCCAAGACCCTCATCGAGGTGATGGATCTGGTCAAGGCGATGGAAGAGAAGTTCGGCGTGTCCGCCGCGGCCCCGGTGGCCGTGGCCGCCGCCCCGGCCGCTGGTGGCGGTGCCGCCGCCGCCGAAGAGAAGACCGAATTCAACGTCGTGCTGGCAGCAGTCGGCGAGAAGAAGGTCGAAGTGATCAAGGCCGTGCGTGCGATCACCGGTCTCGGCCTCAAGGAGGCCAAGGACCTGGTGGAAGGTGCACCGCAGACCGTCAAGGAAGGCGCCAGCAAGGAAGACGCCGAGAAGATGAAGAAGGATCTCGAAGCGGCCGGTGCCAAGGTCGAATTGAAGTGATGACAGGATGTCCTCACCCCGTGCAGCACATGGATGTGCGTTGATCCGGGGTCCATTTTGAAGATGCGAAAAATTCAAGATGGATCCCGGCCTGCGCCGGACTGCGGAGGCAGGATGCCGGAGCGAACGCCGAAAGGCGGCCCGCAGGGCGGATCGCATGGATGCGATCCGTAATGACGAAAAGCCGAGGCTGGGGACGCGAGTCCCCGGCCTTCGGCCGTTGCAGAAAGGGCTTTACAAAAATCAGATTCGAGTTGTTCACACGAAGTAGCAACAGATGGGCGTGCTGGTGCCGGCAATACCAGCGACTTCCTAAGTGACAGCTCCACCACGTTTCCGGGCCCGCAAGCGGCCCCGTGTCCCTAGAACGAGGCGGTAGCATCCATGACGACCTATTCCTTCACCGAAAAGAAGCGCATCCGCAAGGATTTCGGCAAGCGCCCGCCGGTCCTCGGCGTGCCCAACCTGTTGACCATCCAGACCGACTCCTACAAGGATTTCCTGCAGGCCGGCGTCGCTCCGAACGCGCGCCAGGGCACCGGCCTCGAGGCCGCGCTGAAATCCGTGTTCCCGATCCGCAGCCATTCCGGCAACGCGGAGCTGGAATTCGTCGACTACCACTTCGGTGAACCGGCGTTCGACGAGCGCGAATGCCGCCAGCGCGGCATGAGCTATGGCGCTCCGTTGCGCGTCAAGGTGCGCCTGGTCATTTACGACAAGGACAGCCCGGCTTCCAGGAAGGTCACGAAGCTGGTGAAGGAGCAGGAGGTCTACATGGGCGAGATTCCGCTCATGACCGACACCGGTACCTTCATCGTGAACGGCACCGAGCGCGTGATCGTTTCGCAGTTGCACCGTTCGCCCGGCGTGTTCTTCGACCACGACAAGGGCAAGCAGCACTCATCGGGCAAGCTGCTGTTCAACGCGCGCGTGATCCCGTATCGCGGTTCGTGGCTGGATTTCGAGTTCGACCCGAAGGAAGTGCTGTTCACCCGCATCGATCGTCGCCGCAAGCTGCCGGTGACGATCCTGCTGCGCGCGCTCGGCTACACCAACGAAGAGATGCTGGACATCTTCTTCGAACACAACGTGTTCCACCTCGGCAAGGAAGGCCACGCCGAACTGGCGCTGGTGCCCGAGCGCCTGCGTGGCGAAACCCTGAACTTCGACCTGGTCGCCGGCGACAAGGTGCTGGTCGAGAAGGACAAGCGCATCACCGCGCGCCACGTGCGCGAACTGAAAAACGCCAAGATCACCACGCTGGAAGTGCCGGACGACTACATGGTCGGCCGCATTCTTTCGAACGATATCGTGGACGCGAACACCGGCGAGCTGCTGGCGTCCGCGAACGACGAGCTCACCGCCGACCTGATCGGAGCCTTCCGCAAGGCCGGCATCGACACGATCGCAACGCTGTTCGTGAACGACCTCGATCGCGGTCCGTACATTTCCAACACCTTGCGTGCCGACCCGACCCACTCGCAACTCGAAGCACTGGTCGAAATCTACCGCATGATGCGCCCCGGCGAGCCGCCGACCAAGGAGGCCGCGCAGAACCTGTTCCACAACCTATTCTTCACTTTCGAGCGCTACGACCTCTCCACGGTCGGCCGCATGAAATTCAACCGCCGCGTCGGTCGCGATTCCGTGACCGGTCCTTCGGTGTTGTACGACCACAAGTATTTCTCGACCCGCAAGGAAGAGGACGCGGTCAAGCTGGTCGCGGCGCAGGGCGACACGTCGGACATCCTCGACGTGTTGCGCGTGCTGATCGATATCAAGAACGGCCACGGTACCGTGGACGACATCGACCACCTTGGCAACCGCCGCGTGCGCAGCGTCGGCGAGATGGCCGAGAACGCGTTCCGCATCGGCCTGGTGCGCGTCGAGCGCGCGGTCAAGGAGCGCCTGTCGCTGGCCGAAGCCGACAACCTGGGTCCGCAGGACCTGATCAACGCCAAGCCTGTCGCGGCGGCGGTGAAGGAGTTCTTCGGCTCTTCGCAGTTGTCGCAGTTCATGGACCAGAACAATCCGCTCTCGGAAGTCACCCACAAGCGCCGTGTGTCGGCACTGGGCCCGGGCGGCTTGACGCGCGAGCGCGCCGGCTTCGAGGTGCGTGACGTGCATCCGACCCATTACGGCCGCGTGTGCACCATCGAAACGCCGGAAGGTCCGAACATCGGCCTGATCAACTCGCTGGCCGTGTACGCCCGCACCAACGGTTACGGCTTCCTGGAAACGCCGTACCGCAAGGTCACCAACGGCAAGGTCACGGACGATGTCGATTACCTGTCCGCGATCGAGGAAGGCAATTACGTGATCGCGCAGGCGAACTCGCCGCTCGACAAGCACGGCAAGTTCACCGAAGAATTCGTGTCCTGCCGCTTCAAGGGCGAATCCGAATTGCGCCCGGTGCCCGACATCAATTACATGGACGTGTCGCCGATGCAGACCGTGTCGGTGGCGGCGGCGCTGGTGCCGTTCCTCGAACACGACGACGCGAACCGCGCGTTGATGGGCGCCAACATGCAGCGCCAGGCCGTGCCTACGCTGCGTTCCGAGAAGCCGTTGGTCGGCACCGGTATCGAACGCGCGGTCGCGCGCGATTCCGGTGTCACCATCGCGGCGCGCCGCGGCGGCGTGATCGAGCAGGTCGACGCCGCGCGCATCGTGGTGCGCGTCAACGAGAAGGAAGTCGGCGAAAACGATCCGGGCGTCGACATCTACACGCTCACCAAGTACACGCGTTCCAACCAGAGCACCAACTTGAACCAGCGCCCGCTGGTCAACGTGGGCGACAAGGTTGCGAAGGGCGATGTGCTGGCCGACGGTTCTTCCACCGACCTCGGCGAGCTCGCGCTGGGTCAGAACATGCTGGTCGCGTTCATGCCGTGGAACGGCTACAACTTCGAGGACTCGGTGCTGTTGTCCGAGCGCGTGGTGCAGGAAGACCGCTACACCTCGATCCACATCGAGGAACTGACCTGCCAGGCGCGTGACACCAAGCTCGGGCCGGAGGAAATCACCGCGGACATCCCGAACGTGGGCGAGCAGGCGCTGAACCGCCTCGACAAGTCGGGCATCGTCTACATCGGTGCGGAAGTGAAGGTCGGTGACATCCTGGTCGGCAAGGTCACGCCCAAGGGCGAGTCGCAGCTGACGCCCGAGGAAAAACTGCTGCGCGCGATCTTCGGCGAGAAGGCATCGGACGTGAAGGACAGCTCGCTGCGCGTGCCGCCCGGCATGGACGGCACCGTGATCGACGTGCAGGTGTTCACCCGCGACGGCATCGAGAAGGACGAGCGCGCCAAGCAGATCGAGGAAATGGAAATCCAGCGCGTCCGCAAGGACCTGGACGACCAGTTCCGCATCCTGGAAGGTGCAATCTACGGCCGCCTGCGTTCGCAACTGGTCGGCAAGCCCGCCAACAACGGTCCGCAGGGCCTGAAGAAAAACGCGGAGATCACCAACGAATACCTCGACGGCCTGAAGAAGGACGAGTGGTTCAAGGTCAATCCGAAGGACGAGGAAACCGCGGAACTGGTTTCGCGCGCCGCCGAGCAGATCAAGCGCCACAAGGAAGCCTTCGACAAGCGTTTCCGCGAGAAGCAGTCCAAGATCACCGCGGGCGACGATCTCGCGCCGGGCGTGCTGAAGCAGGTCAAGGTGCACCTCGCGGTCAAGCGCCGCATCCAGCCGGGCGACAAGATGGCCGGCCGCCATGGCAACAAGGGCGTGGTGTCGCTGATCGCGCCGGTCGAGGACATGCCTTACATGGCCGACGGCAACCCGATCGACATCGTGCTGAACCCGCTGGGCGTGCCGTCACGCATGAACATCGGCCAGATCCTCGAGACCCACCTCGGCTGGGCCGCAAAGGGCCTGGGCGAGAAGATCGGGCGGATGCTGGAAGCGAAGGAGAAGGCCGACAAGGTCCGCAAGTTCCTCAACGAGATCTACAACTCCGGCAAGGCCGAGCACCACATCGATCTGGATTCACTCAAGGACCACGAGATCATCGCGTTGGCCGAAAACCTGAAGGCCGGCGTGCCGATGGCGACGCCGGTGTTCGACGGCGCCGACGAGGCCGAGATCAAGTCGATGCTGAAGCTCGCCGAGTTGCCGGAATCGGGTCAGACCATGCTGTACGACGGCCGCACCGGCGATGCGTTCGACCGTCCGGTCACGGTGGGCTACATGCATTACCTGAAGCTCAATCACCTGGTCGACGACAAGATGCACGCGCGTTCCACCGGCCCGTACTCGCTGGTCACCCAGCAGCCGTTGGGCGGTCGCGCGCAGTTCGGCGGCCAGCGCTTCGGCGAAATGGAAGTGTGGGCACTGGAAGCCTACGGCGCGGCCTACACCCTGCAGGAAATGCTGACGGTGAAGTC
>JAGWZT010000193.1 GCA_018971925.1 Lysobacteraceae bacterium
GCATTTGCTTTTTCCCCTTACCATTTACCCTCTTCAGGCGGCGCAGCCGCCGACTTGCCCCGGACTCCATCATGACTTCACCCCAGGAAATGTTGGACAACAACCGCCGCTGGTCGCAATCGATCCGCGCACAGGACCCCGATTTCTTCACGCGCCTGTCGAAACAGCAGTCACCGAAGTTCCTGTGGATCGGCTGTTCCGACTCGCGTGTACCTGCCAACCAGATCCTGGGCATCGATCCGGGCGAGGTGTTCGTGCACCGGAATATTTCCAACCTGGTGCTGCACTCGGACATGAACTGCCTGTCGGTGATGCAGTTCGCGGTGGACGTGCTGAAGGTCGAACACATCATGATTGTCGGCCACTACGGCTGCGGAGGCGTGGCGGCGGCGTTGCAGGGTGATCGCCTCGGCCTGATCGACAACTGGCTGCGCTACATCGGCGATACGCTGGAGCGCCACCAGTCGCTGGTCGATGCCGCGCCCCCCGCGCAACGCCACGACCGCCTGTGCGAACTCAACGTGATCGAACAGGTCGCCAACGCCTGCCACACCACCATCGTGCGCGACGCCTGGGATCGCGGGCAGCCGCTGACGGTGCACGGATGGTGCTATGGTCTGTCCGACGGCCGCATCCATGAACTCGGCATGGAGGTCGGGGAATTCGACGCGCTCGAATCCGCCTACGGACAGGCGCTGGCCGGTTTGACCGTCCCTCCCGCATGAACGTTTTGACGCGGATCGAAGCATCGAGGTTGTAGTCCATCTAGCGTTGCCGACACCCACGTACCGGTTGCGTGAACCCATGAAAAGCCTGCGCACGATCTGTTTCGGGATGTTGCTGCTGGCCGGGTTTGTACCCGTCACGCCCGCGCAGGTTCCTTCGGTATGGCGCGAACAGCAGATCGAGGCGATGAACCAGTCGGACGCGATCATGAAGCGTGCGCACGGCCGCGACGATCTGCTGGCGCAATACCAGGTGATGCGCCGCGCCTACGCGTCCGATGGCAAGCCGGCATTCCGTGCCATCTTCGGCCAGTACCTGTCCTGGTACCAAAGCTTCATCGGCGACTACCAGGATGCCGAGCTGGGTTTTTCCATCGAGCAGAAACCGCTTGTCGATGACGCACCCTCGCCGCTGGCGCAGCCCGGCTGGCACGCGGTGCCTGCACTGGATTACATCCCGCAATTGGCGAAGAACTACCGCGTGGTGTTCCTCAACGAGGCGCACAATATCGCGTTGACGCGCACCCTCACCGTACGCCTTCTGAAACCGCTGCGCGAGGAAGGTTTCAATGTGTTCGCGGTGGAAACGCTGTACCCCGCCGACATCGATGCGCTGAACAAGCGCGGCTATCCCATTGCAACCAGCGGTTTCTACACGCGCGAACCGGTCTATGCGGAGATGGTGCGTACTGCGTTGAAGCTGGGCTACAAGGTGGTCGCCTACGAAGCCGACCCCGACCACACCGGCAACGCTCGCGAAGCGCAGCAGGCGGAAAACCTGTGGAAGATTCTGAAAGCCGACCCGAACGCCAGGATCGTGGTCAACGCCGGTTATGCGCACATCCAGAAAACCGGCCAGTTCCTCGGTGCGCAATCCATGGCCGAGCATTTCATGCACGATTCGGGCATCACGCCGCTGTCGGTCGAGCAGACCATCCTGATCCCGCACCAAAATTCCTCGATGAACCACCCCGACTACGATCCAATCGCGCAGGCGCTGCATTCCACGCAGCCAATAGTGTTCATCAACAAGGATGGCAAGCCCTGGTCGCTGCGACCCGGTTACGACGCCAGCGTGATCTTCCCGGAAGAACATTTCGTGTACGACCGTCCCACCTGGCTTGAACTGTGGGGTGCACGCGTACCGTTCACCGTCAGCGGCAGCTTCTGCCGGAGGCAATACCCGTGCATGGTTGCGGCGCGTTACGCCGACGAAGGCAACGATGCGATCCCGGCCGATCGGATGGTGCTCGATCCCGTGCCATTGACGACCATCAACGACATCAAGATCACCAACGGGGACTACAGCACGCCCGTCGGTCAGCTTTACCTGCGCCCCGATCATCGCTACAAGCTCACGATCACCGATGAACGCGGCCAACGGATCGGCAGCCAGATGATCACCATCAGGACGCCCGGTGAATCCCTGACGAACACGTCGCAGGATATCCCGGAGCCGGGCGCCTGCAACACGGGAACGCCGCGGCAAGCCGTTGCCGGATCGGCGCCATGCCACAACCCGTGAACGACAGCACTTCCACTGAAACCGCCCCCGCGCCGGTCGGCACGTACCCGCATGCGCGCCGTGTCGGCGATCTGCTTTTCCTGTCAGGCATCGGCCCGCGCACGCCCGGCGGCAACGCGATTCCCGGCAACCTGCATGACGCGAACGGCAACTTGGTTGCCCACGACATCGCGGCACAGACGCGCCAGGTATTCGCGAACGTGCGCGCGGTGCTGGAAGCTTCCGGCGCGCGCTGGGAAGACCTGGTCGACGTGACTGTGTTCCTCACCGACATGGCCGGCGACTTCAAGGCCTACAACGCCGTGTGGGCGAAATACTTCCCCGATCCCGCGGCCGCGCCCTGCCGCACCACGCTCGGCATTACCGCGTTGCCGACGCCGATCGCGATCGAACTGAAATGCACCGCGCGGCTGCGCGGCACCTGATTCTTGGCAAACCATGGAACACCGCCGGCGCTTTCGAATCCCGTGTGTTCATGGCGCCCTTCCGGTCATGCGTGGCCGCCTGTGGCCACGGCAAGGCAGGTTTCGAGCAGCTCGCGGATCACGCCCTGCACGGGTGTCGCGCGTTCGGGCAGGTACTCGAAACTGTCCTCGTCCATGTAGGTGCATTGCGCCAGCTCCAGCTGCACCGCCTCGACACCGGTTTCCGGGCGCCCGTAATGGCGAGTGATGTAGCCGCCCTTGAAGCGGCCATTGACGACGTGGCTGTACTGGCGGTCGCCGCCCGCGGCACGCTCGCGCAACACGCCGGTCAAGCACGCCTGCAATGCCGGCGAACAACTTGCGCCACCAGCGGTGCCGAGATTGAAATCCGGCAACTGGCCATCGAAGAACATCGGCACCCGGCTCTTGATGGAATGTCCGTCCCACAGCACCACGCGCGGGTGCTGCTTGCGCATGCGCGCCAGTTCGTCGGCAAGCGCATCGTGATAGGGCTGCCAATACATTGCCTTGCGCAGTGCGGTTTCCTTTTCATCGGGCTCGTCGCCCGGCGCATAAATGGTTTCGCCCGCGAACGTGGTGACCGGCACCAGCGCGGTTTCGGTGCGCCCTGGGTAGAGCTTGTGCCCCTCGGGGTCGCGGTTGAGGTCGGCGACGTAGCGGGACCAGTGCGGCGTGATCACCGACGCGCCCAGCCCGCGGGCGAAGGCGTACAGCTTGCCCACGTGCCAGTCCGTATCCGGAACCCGTTTTCCGGCGGCGCTGGCGCGCGCTGCGATGGCCGCCGGCAGCGTGGTGCCGTCATGCGGCAGGCTGACCAGCAACGGGGCCGTCCCTTCGTGTAGCGCGAAATCCGGCATCGGCTCATTCTACCCATGAGTTCGCCTGCGATCCTGACGAGCCTTGGGGCTGAGCAACATTGGCCCGCGCCATCCTGCAATATCGTCATTCCGGGGGCCGCGCCAGCTCCATGGCGTGGCAACCCGCAAAGAACGCGGGCAGCCCCGGAATGACGAGGCAGGTGACGCAGCGGCCTGTACGCGCAAATTTGCAAAATCTTCAGGCGTACACCCTTAATCTTGCGCGTTTTGAACCACAGTGGTCCGACCGGGAAACCCCTTGACCCAGCCGCTCGCCATCGACGCGCCCCCGCGACGCGCGACCGCCTTCATTGCGGCGTTGCTGCTGGCCCTGCTGGTGGCGGCGTTGAACTTCGCACTGTGGGCCGCTGCCGATCGCCCCACCCATGTGGTGTCGTGGAACGGCCAGGTCGCCGGCTTCGCCTACAGCCCCTTCCAGCGCTACCAGAGTCCGCTGGCCGGCACCTTCCCCACCGATGCGGAGGTGAGCTCCGACCTTGCGTTGATGGCGAAGCACACCGACCGCGTCCGCGTGTACTCGGTGTTGCAGTACCCGCAAATCCCGCGCCTCGCCATGAAGGACCACCTGGACCTGATGGCGGGCGCGTGGCTGGACCGCCGTGACGGCAACAACGAAAAGGAAATCGACGCGCTGATCGCGCAGGCGCGGCGCTGGCCCGACATCAAGCGCGTCGAGGTCGGCAACGAGGTGTTGCTGCGCACCGACATGAAACCGGAAAAGCTGATGGCGTACATCGATCGCGTGCGGGCGGCGGTGCGCCAACCGGTCTCCACCGCCGAACCCTGGCACGTCTGGGAAAAATATCCCGAACTCGCGCAACACGTCGATTTCATCACCGTGCACCTGCTTCCGTACTGGGAAGGCGTGCCGCGCAAGGACGCCATCGGCGACGTGCTGATGCGCTACCAGCGCCTCCAGCAACTGTTTCCGGACAAACACATCGTGATCGGCGAGGTGGGCTGGCCTTCCAACGGCGACCGCTTCGAGTTCGCCAAGCCGTCGACCGCCAACCAGGCGATCTTCCTGAAGGAATGGTTCCAGGTCGCGCGCGAACGGCACATCGATTACTACATCATGGAAGCCATCGACCAGCCATGGAAGGAAGGCCTGGGCGAGGGCCGCACCGGCGCGTACTGGGGTGTGTTCAACGCCGACCGGCAACTCAAGTTCCCGCTGACCGGGCCGGTGCTCGAGGATGCGACATGGCCATGGAAGGCGCTGGCATCCGGACTGCTCGCACTGATCCCGATGATCTGGTTCGCGTGGCAATTCGCGCGCCTCAAGCTC
>JAGWZT010000194.1 GCA_018971925.1 Lysobacteraceae bacterium
GTTCTTGTCCGCGATCGCGCGGATCTTCGCCAGTGCTTCGGTTTCGGTCACGGCCGGCGGCAGTGCCAGCGGGCTTTTCTGGCGGATCGTTGCGGGCACGATCGCGTCGACCAGCGCGTCCAGCGAGTCGTAACCGACCGCCTTCAGCATGTGTGCGATTTCGCGATCGTCCGGGCCAATGTGGCGGTCGATGAAGCTGTCGTGCTGCTCGAGGTCGTGCAGGGTGGGGGTGTGCTGGGTCATGGCAAAGGATTCCGGGGCGGTGGCGTCGGCAATACCGATATGCCGTCATCCCGGCCATGGATTGGCCGGGATCCAGTGCCATGGATGGAGAGCACTGGATTCCGGCCTTCGCCGGAATGACGAACAAAAACATCGAGTGTTTTCGTCGTGCCCCTCTGTCCTTCTGCCTGAGAGTTTGGAAGCGCAGTGACCGCTTCTTGCCCCTTCGGCGCCGGTCGCCGTCGCGTGCAACGGTCCGGTCTCTCCAGAGTTTTCGAACGTGGTGGTATCGGGCCTGAGCGATTACGGGCGTTGCGCCTTCGGCAGCAGCAAGGCTGCTTCTTCCACCACTCGGCAATTATACAGGTAGGCGCGCCGGCAATCGTTTAGCATGACCCGGGTTCAGCCCGTGGCGCCTCGTCATGCCCGTTCCGTTCCGGCTCCGCCAACTCGACCACGTGGTGCTGCGCGTGCGCGATGTCACGGTCATGCGGCGTTTCTATTGCGAGGTGCTCGGCTGCACGCCGGAACTGGATCAGGCAAGCATCGGCCTGTTCCAGTTGCGTGCCGGTGCTTCGCTGATCGACCTGGTGGACGTCGACGGAAAATTGGGGCGCAACGGCGGCGCTCCGCCCGGGATCGAGGGCCGCAATGTCGACCATGTCTGCCTGAGCATCGAAGGATACGACGAAGCCGCGATCGTGGCGCATCTCGAAGCCCACGGCGTTCGCGTGGGCGAAACCGGTTCGCGTTACGGCGCGGAAGGCGAGGGGCCTTCGATCTACCTGTTCGATCCGGAGGGCAACATGCTGGAATTGAAGGGTCCGCCCATACCCGGTTCGCGCGTCGGCGCGGCTGGCTGATTGAAACAACACAAGGAGACCGTCATGCCTTGTCTGCTTGCAATTCTTGCGCTCGGGATGCCACGCGTGGTGGTGGTCATCCTGTGGCTGTTCACGCATTGGTTCAGCGGGATTTTCCACATTGCGTTGTGGCCGGTGCTGGGCTTCATTTTCCTGCCGACCACACTGCTCTGGTACACCGCCGTGCAGCACTGGTTCCATGGCCAGTGGTCGCTGATCCCGATCATCGGCATCGTGATTGCGCTGCTGATTGATCTCTCGCCAGCCACGGGCCGTCGCCGTCGTGCGTACGTGTCTTGACGGCTGCTCCAAGACTTTTGGCAGGGGGCGTGCGGGTCGCACGAGGCTACGATCAACGGTTGCGTTCCGAAGTTGAGGCCTGTCGCGCATGAGATCGTTCCGGCTTGTGGTGTTGATCGCGTTCATTTGCGCAATGCCTCTGGTTGTGCAGGCACGGCAGTTGACCGACGCCGATTACGCCCGCGCAGTGAAATTCCTGGCCCAGGACACCGAGCCGCTGGTCGATCACGACGTGCAACGCGTCGACTGGATCGACGCCACGCATTTCTGGTATCGCGACCACGATGCGGCGGGTGATCATTTCCTGGAGATGGACGCCGCGACCGGCAAGGTGTCGCCCGCGTTCGACCAGGCCAAGCTCGCCGAGGCGCTGGGCAAGGCGCGCGGCAAACCGCTGGATGCCACGAAATGGCCGCGGTCCTTCGATTTCACGGTGTTGGCGGACGGCAAGCTCGACGTGACGCTGGACAAGGCGACGTATCGCTGCGAGCTTGCCGGCGCCGGCGTGTGCACGGACGTCGCCAAACTGCTGAAGACCGGCAGCGAGCCCGGCGTGTTGTCGCCCAACGGCAAATTGCTGGCGTTCGTCCGCGACTGGAACCTGTGGGTGCGCGACGTCGCGACCGGCAAGGAAACCCGGCTCACCCGCGACGGAGTCAAGGATTACGGTTACGCCACCCAGAACGCCGGCTGGGTGCACGGCGACGGCGCGATCGTGCGCTGGTCGCCGGACTCGAAAGAGATCGCGACCTATCGCCAGGATCAGCGCGGCGTCGGCGAGATGTACACCGTCGATACGCGGGTCGGGCATCCGAAGCTCGATGCGTGGAAATATCCGCTGCCGGGCGACGAGAAGGTGTTCATGATCGAACCCGTGGTGGTCGACGTCGCCACGAAAAAACTGGTGCGCCTGAAGATGGCGCCGGAACAGCGCCTGTCCACGCTGTGCGACACGCTGGCCTGCGACGGCGGCGAGCCGTACACGTGGAGCGACGTGAAGTGGGCCCCGGACGGCAGGACGCTGGCGCTGGTCGAAACTTCGCGCGACCGGCAGCACGAGACGTTCCGCATCGCCGATGCCGCGACCGGCGCGGTACGCAGTGCGTTCGAGTTCACCGCCAAGGATTACTACGAGAGCGGCCACGGCCGGGTGAACTGGCAGTACCTGCCCGGCTCCAATCGAGCCGGCTCCAATCGAGCAAGTTCCGGTCAGACGATCTGGCCGTCCGAACAGAACGACTGGAACAATCTGTATTTGTATGACCTCAAGACCGGCAGGCAACTGCGCGCGATCACCACCGGCGAGGGCAACGTCACGGAGGTGCTGCACCTCGACCGCGACACCCGCATGTTGTGGTTCGTGGGCGCGGGCCGCACTCCGGGGGTGAACCCGTATTACAGGCAGTTCTTCAAAGTGGACATCGACAGCGGCAAGGCCACGCCGCTGACACCCGAGGATGCCGACCACACCATCACCATGTCGCCGGGCGGCAGGTATTTCGTGGATGCCTATTCCACGCCGACCACGCCGCCGGTGACGGTGTTGCGTTCAGCGGACGACGGGCATGTCATCACGACGATCGCGAAAGCCGATATTTCACGGTTGAAGGCCGCCGGCTGGGTGCCACCGATCCCGATCACGGTGAAGGCGCGCGACGGCACGACCACGCTGTACGGGATGCTGTTCAAGCCGACGAATTTCGACCCGCACAAGAAATACCCGGTCGTCGATTACATCTATCCCGGCCCGCAGACCGGTTCGGTGCGCGGGCGCAGTTTCCTGAGCAGCCGCGGCGACAACCAGGCGTTGGCCGAGCTCGGGTTCATCGTGGTCGCGATCGACGGGATGGGCACGCCGTGGCGTTCGGCCAGCTTCCATCACCATTGGTACGGCGACATGGGCGACAACACGCTGCCCGACCAGGTCGCCGGCATCAAGGAACTCGCGAAACGTTACCCGTGGATCGACATCACGCGCGTCGGCATCTGGGGCCACTCCGGCGGCGGCAACGCGACCGCCGACGCAATGTTCCGCTACCCCGGTTTCTTCAAGGTCGGCTGGGCCGAGAGCGGCAACCACGACAACCGCAATTACGAGAACGACTGGGGCGAGAAGTACCAGGGCCTGCTGGTGACCGACAAGGATGGCACCACCAACTACGACAACCAGGCCAACCAAGCCATCGCGAAAAACCTGCAAGGACATCTGATGCTGGTGCACGGCGAGATCGACGACAACGTGCCGGTCAGCAACACCTATCTCGTGGTCGACGCGCTGATCAAGGCCAACCGCGATTTTGACATGCTGATCCTGCCGCACGCGCACCACGGCTATGCCGATGATGCCAATTACGTGATGCGCCAGCGCTGGGATTACTTCGTGCGTCATCTGCAGGGCAACACGCCGCCGCACGAGTTCAAGATGCCGAGCCCGGATACGGGGAAGTGATCGCGCAGGGCGGTCTGCGAACGGCGTTCCGAAGCCGTTGACGGCCGTTCCGGGCAAGCCGGCTGCGAACGCGCTGGTTCCCGGCGCGTGGCTGTTTGGCAGGTATTCATGGATTTCCTTGGTGTAACGATATAACATTGCGCGGCTGTCGCCGCCCAACCCCGCGGTTCTCCGGCGACAGGTGTTCCCGACACGTTGGCCGGATCGGCGTCGTACCGATCCATGCAGAGAGAGCCGCCCAGGATGATCCGTTTCTCGCCGCCGCTTGCGTCATCGCGCGCGTTGCTGGTCGCGTTGGCCGTGGCATCGTTGACGTTCGCGGGCTGCGCGGCTGGACCAGACTTCAAGCCGCCGCCACCGCCAGGGGTCGGCGGTTACACCGCGCAGCCGCTTGCGGCGACCGTCGCCACGCCGAATGTTGCGGGTGGCGAAGCGCAGCGGTTCGACGCGGGCGCGGACATCCCGGGCGACTGGTGGAATCTGTTCCATTCGCAGCCGCTGAGCGCGTTGATTGCGCGCGCACTGCACAACAACCACGACCTCAAGGCCGCGCAGGCGGCGCTGCGCGTGGCGCACGAGGACGTGTTGGCGCAACGCGGGTCGTTCTTCCCGAGCGTGTCGGCGGAATTCGACGCCAGCCGCGAGAAGGCTTCGAACATCCTTGCTCCGGTGCCGAATTTCCCGGCCGTCCCGCAGGAATTCGAGTACAACCTGTTCACGCCGCAGCTCTCGATTTCGTACGCGCCCGACTTGTTTGGCCTGAACCGGCGCACGCGTGAATCGCTCAAGGCGCAGGAACAGGCCGCGCGTTTCCAGATGGTCGCGGCGTGGACCACGTTGACCAGCAACGTCGTGGTCAGCGCGGTGCAGGAAGCCGCATTGCGCGAGCAGGTGCGCGCCACCCGCAAGCTGGTCGACCTGGAAAAGCACAGCCTCGCGATCCTGCAATTGCGGCTGCAGAAAGGCGATGCCAGCAAGCTGGACGTGGCCGCGCAGCAAACGCAACTCGCGCAGACCGAAG
>JAGWZT010000195.1 GCA_018971925.1 Lysobacteraceae bacterium
GACTGCAAGAAGCCGATCGAATTGCCCGAAGCGGCGCTGCTGGCCGAAGGCTTCACCAAGGAAGAGATCGATCGCGGCCTGACCCTGTACGATGCAGTAGGCTGCTCGGGCTGCAACGAAGGCTACAAGGGTCGCGTCGGCATCTATGAAGTGATGCCGATGTCCGACGAGATCGGCAAGGCCATCCTGGAAGGCGGCAATTCCATACAGATCGCCGAAGCGGCACGCCGGGCCGGCGTGCGCAACCTGCGGCAATCGGCACTGATGAAAGTGAAGCAAGGCGTCACCAGCCTTGCGGAGATCAATCGCGTCACCAAGGATTAGTTGGATCCTCTCCTTCTGGGAGAGGAGCAGAGGGGAAGGTCCGGCGAAGCGCGGCCGCTTCGCGTTCTCGAACCCTCACCCGCCCCTTCGGGGCACCCTCTCCCGGAGGGAGAGGGGAAAAAGCACATGGATTTCGAATTCTGGGGAACCTGACCAATGCCCACTGCCACCGTTGCAGCAAAATCCAACGCCAATGTCGGCGCGGCCCGTGCCGCGGTCAAGCAATTGACCGTGTACGAATGGACTGCGCTGGACAAACGCGGCGTCAAGATGAGGGGCGAGATGCAGTCGCGCAACGCGAGCCTGGTCAAGGCCGAGTTGCGCCGACAGGGCATGAACCCGCAGGCGGTGAAGGAAAAGCCCAAGCCGCTGTTCGGGGCGGCCGGTTCGCGCGTGAAACCGCGCGACGTGGCCATCTTCAGCCGCCAGATCGCCACCATGATGGCGGCCGGCGTGCCGATGGTGCAGGCGTTCGAGATCATCGCCAGCGGCCAGCGCAACGTGCGTTTCAAGAACATGCTGACCGACGTCAAGCAGAACATCGAGGGCGGTGCGGCCCTGCACGAGGCGATGGCGAAGTACCCGGTGCAGTTCGACGAGCTGTACCGCAACCTGGTGCGCGCGGGCGAGTCGGCCGGCGTGCTGGATACGGTGCTGGATACCGTGGCCACCTACAAGGAACGCATCGAAAGCATCAAGGGCAAGATCAAGAAGGCGCTGTTCTACCCCGCCGCGGTGATGGTGGTCGCGTTCCTGGTGATGCTGATCCTGCTGATATTCGTGGTGCCGGTGTTCCAGAACGTGTTCGCGAGCGCAGGCGTGGCACTGCCGGCATTCACCCAGATGGTCGTGTCGATGTCGGAGTTCATGCAGCACTATTGGCTGCCGTTCCTCGTCGTCCTCATCGTCGCGATCGTGGGCATCATCATGGCCTACAAGCGCTCGGAAAAAATGCAGCACGCGGTCGACCGGATGTCGCTGAAGATTCCGGTGATCGGCAACATCCTGCGCCAGTCGGCCATCGCGCGTTTTTCGCGCACGCTGGGGGTCACTTTCGCCGCGGGCGTGCCGCTGGTCGAGGCCCTGGATTCGGTCGCGGGCGCCACCGGCAGCATGGTGTACGGACAGGCCATCCGCAAGATGCGCGACGACGTGGCGGTCGGCCACCAACTGCACTTGGCCATGTCGCAGACCAACATCTTCCCGAACATGGTCACCCAGATGGTGTCGATCGGCGAGGAGTCCGGCGCACTGGACAAGATGCTGTTCAAGGTGGCCGAGTTCTACGAGGAAGAGGTCAGCAACGCGGTCGACACCCTGTCCACGCTGCTCGAACCCATGATCATGGTGATCATCGGCGTGCTGGTGGGTGGCATGGTGATCGCGTTGTACCTGCCGATCTTCAAGCTGGCCGGCACGTTCTGACGTGGCGACTGCATCGCGCAGGAATTTTCCTTCCCCCTTCCGCAGGAAGGGCGGAGCGAAAGCGAACGCGCGTGAAGCGCGATGAGGGGGATGGATTTTGATTTGCGGATGACATCCCCCCGCGCCTTCGGCGCGGCCCCCTTCCAAGGGAAGGGGGCATGTCGTCACATTGACCCTCATGCTTGATCTCCCCTTCGCCTTCTGGATCGCCGCGGCCTTTGTGCTCGGCCTGATCGTCGGCAGCTTCCTCAACGTGGTGATCCTGCGCCTACCCGCGCGCATGGAATATTTCTGGAAGCGCGACGCGCGCGAAATGCTGGAACTGGCCGCGGATGACCAGGCGGCGCCCCCGGATATCGCACGCAAGGGTTCGCACTGCCCGCACTGCAAACACCCGTTGGCCGCGTGGGACAACATTCCGTTGCTGTCGTGGTTGTTGCTGCGCGGACGCTGCCGCTACTGCAACGCGCCGATTTCGATCCAGTACCCGCTGGTCGAATTGCTGTGCGGCATCGCCAGCGCGGTCGTGGTGTGGCACTTCGGCGTCACCTGGCAGGCCGGCGCGGGGCTGCTGTTCACCTGGTTCCTGGTTGCCGCCGCCGGCATCGACTTCCGCACGCAGTTGCTGCCGGACTCGCTGACCCTGCCGCTGCTGTGGCTCGGACTCCTGGTCTCCCTGATACCGGTTTTCGTCGGCACCCGTGAGGCGTTGATCGGCGCAGCCGCCGGATATCTCGCGTTGTGGTCGGTGTTCTGGCTGTTCAAACTGGCGACCGGCAAGGAAGGCATGGGCTACGGCGACTTCAAGTTGTTTGCCGCGGCCGGGGCATGGATGGGCTGGACCGCGTTGCTGCCCGTCATCATCATCGCCGCCTTGGCTGGCGCCATCATCGGCATCATCCTGTTGCGTGTGCGCGGGCAGGATCGCTCGGTGCCCTTCGCGTTCGGACCGTTCCTGGCGATCGCAATGTGGATCTGGCTGGTGGCTGGACAACCTATCCTTGGCGCATACCTGCATCTGACCGGACTGCAATGAATCACCCGGTGTCTTCGCTCAAGCGCAAATTTGCGCTGCTCGCGATCGCGCTGCTGATCGTGCTGTTGATGCTGCCGAACCTGGTATGGCTTGCGCACGACCATACACTTTCCGTTTGGACCGCGGCGCTGTTATTGCCGTTGGCGATGTTGACCGTGCTGTTTGCGCTGCTGGGCCGCTGGCCGTGGCTGTCCTGCCTGCTGCTGGCGCCGTTCGCGTTGCTCGCGCCATTGGAATTCTATTACGTCGCCCAATACCACCACCCGACTTCGGCGCAGATCATCGCGACGATCATCGCGACGAATCCGCTGGAAATACGCGAGTATTTCGGACACCTGATTCCCCTGCTCGCGCTGGCATTGCTCGCCGGACTGACCGTGGCGCTGCTGGCTGCATGGATGAGCGGTCGCGCACACCTGCGCTGGCGCGGTGCGACGCGCATCAGTGTGTTGTGCCTGGGCGTGGCCGTGGCGCTGGTGCCGCTGGCGGTCGGCTATGCGACCGCACGCCACAAGGCCGCCGAGACTTCCGATTCCGCATCGGCCCCGTTGCACGTCTACGGCGACGCCATCGAGGATGGATTCCCTTTCGGCGTGGTGCCCCGCGTCGTCGAATATCGGCATGAGTGGGATCGCATGCGCACCGAAGCGGCGAAGTTCAAGGCGTTCCGTTTCCACGCGCGCCGCGCCGGGCCGTCGTTGCACCAACGCCAGGTGTACGTGCTGGTGATCGGCGAAAGCAGCCGCCGCGCGAACTGGCAACTGTTCGGGTATGACCGGGCGACGAACCCCGAACTGTCGAAGCTCGCGAACGTGGTACCGCTGACGCGCTTCATCACCACCTGGCCGGAATCGATCGCGGCGATCCCGATGATCCTGACGCGCCGCAAGCCCGAGATGGCGTGGGACGCGCCGTGGCACGAGGCGTCGGTGCTGCGCGCGATGGCCGAAGCCGGCTACGAGACCTACTGGATTTCCAACCAGCAGGCGATCGGCGAGTTCGATTCGCCGGTGTCGATGTATGCGTACGAAGCCGAACACGTCGAGTGGCTGAACCACGCGTCGTGGACTGCGCCCGGCAGTTACGACGAGGATCTGGTCCGGCCGCTGAAGGACGCACTGCGCGCGTCGAACAAGGATCTTTTCATCGTGCTGCACATGATGGGCAGCCACGTGAAATACGATTACCGCTACCCGCCCGCGTTCGAGCACTGGAAACCGACCCAGCTATCGCCGCCGGGCGACGGCAACAACATCGAGCGTGCCCGCAACAGCTACGACAACAGCATTCTTTACACCGATCATGTTCTGGCACAGGTGATCGATACGCTGAAATCGAGCGGCGCCGTCACGGCGCTTTGGTTCGAATCCGACCATGGCGAAGTGATCCCGACGCCGACCTGCGACAAGGAAGGTCATGGCGTCGGCACCGTGCCCGAATACGAGATCCCCGCGCTGTTCTGGTATTCGGACAGCTACCAGCAACATTTCCCGCAACGCGTCGCGACCTTGCGCGCCCACTCGGGCAAGCGCACGCTTTCCGCGGACACCTTCGAATCGCTGATCGACATGGCCGGCGTGACCTTTCCCACGCACGATGAAACGTGGAGCCTGTTCAGTCCGCAGTGGCACTACCACACGCGCTGGGTGGCACAGACACGCCACATCGACTTCGACACCGCACGCTTCGACAAGACCTGCGAGCGCGTGTTGCCGGGCACGCCCGCCAGCGGGGACGACGATGACGACGAGTGACCCGGCCCGCCGCAGCGTGCGTCACTATGTGGTCGCACTCACCGGGGGGGTGTCCGCGGGCAAGAGCGCGGTGACGCGGCGTTTCGAGGCACTGGGGATCCACGTTTACGACGCCGATGTCGCTGCGCGCGAAGTCGTGGCGCCGCGCGAAGACGCGCTCGCGGAAATCGAACTCGTGTTCGGCGCCGAAGTGTTGAACGCTGACGGCAGCCTGGATCGTCGCGCGATGCGCGAGCGGGTCTTCACCGATCCGGTCGCGCGCAGGAAACTGGAAGGCATCATCCATCCGCGCGTGCGCG
>JAGWZT010000196.1 GCA_018971925.1 Lysobacteraceae bacterium
AGGGCGGCCTGCTTCGAACTGAACATCTTGCGCTGGCCCGCTTGTCGGCGGGCCTCTCGCAATGCTAGATTGATGTCCGGCCGGTGGTGCTTTTGCCCGGCCCTCTTCCCTTCTGTTTCCTCCCGCGCCCCGAGCGCCGACGAGGCTTATCCTGTGTCCGATACCGAAAACTCCGTTCAGGGCGAAGACGCCCGCGCGTCCACCCCTGCATCCGAATCCAACGTCTCCGCCGGCAATGAAGGCGGCGAAGGCCAATCCCAGCAACGCGGCGGAAACCGCCCCGATCGTGGTCGCCGCCGGCGCGGCCGCCACACCCGCGGTGGCAACGGCCAGGGCGGCAACCCGAACGGCCTGCCCGCCGACATCTCCGGCGACGAAGGCGATGCGGGCGATCCCAATCGTTTGATCAACCTCACCGAGCTCAAGCGCAAGAACTCGGTCAAGCTCCTGCAGATGGCCGAAGAACTCGGCATCCAGGAAGGCGTCGCGCGTGCCCGCAAGCAGGACGTGATCTTCAACATCCTGCGCGCCCATGCCAAATCCGGCGGCAGCATCTGGGCCGAAGGCGTGCTGGAAATCCTGCAGGACGGCTTCGGCTTCCTGCGCTCGGCAGACGAGTCGTATCTTGCCGGCCCGGACGACATTTACGTGTCGCCCTCGCAAATCCGCCGCTTCAACCTGCGCACCGGCGATTACATCACCGGCCGCGTACGGCATCCGAAGGAAGGCGAGCGCTACTTCGCGCTGCTGAAGGTGGACGACATCAACGGCGATCCGCCGGAAGCGTCCAAGAACAAACTGCTGTTCGAAAACCTCACGCCGCTGTTTCCGCGCAAGTCGTTCCACCTCGAACGCGGCAACGGCTCGTCCGAAGACATCACCGGGCGCATCCTGGATTTGATCGCACCGGTCGGACGCGGCCAGCGCGGCCTGATCGTCAGCCAGCCCAAGGCCGGCAAGACCATGATGTTGCAGAACGTCGCGCAGGCGCTGGTGCACAACCATCCCGACGTGCACCTGATCATCCTGCTGATCGACGAGCGCCCGGAAGAAGTCACCGAGATGCAGCGCAGCGTGCGCGCCGAAGTGGTGTCCTCCACGTTCGACGAGCCCGCCGTGCGCCACGTCCAGGTCGCCGAGATGGTGATCGAGCGCGCCAAGCGCCTGGTCGAGCACAAGAAGGACGTGGTGATCCTGCTGGACTCCATCACCCGTCTCGCGCGCGCCTACAACACCGTGGTGCCATCAAGCGGCAAGGTGCTGACCGGCGGCGTCGACGCCAACGCCTTGCAGCGCCCGAAGCGCTTTTTCGGCGCCGCGCGCAACGTCGAGGAAGGCGGCTCGCTGACCATCCTCGCCACCGCGCTGATCGACACCGGTTCCAAGATGGACGAGGTGATCTACGAGGAATTCAAGGGCACCGGCAACATGGAAGTGCACCTCGACCGCCGCATCTCCGAGAAGCGCGTGTACCCGTCCATCAACATCAACCGCTCCGGCACCCGCCGCGAAGAGCTGCTGATCCCGCCGGACCTGCTGCAGAAGATCTGGATCCTGCGCAAGCTGCTGCATCCGATGGACGAACTCGCCGCGATGGAATTCATGCTCGACAAGATGAAGAACACCAAGACGAATGACGAGTTCTTCAATGCGATGAAGCGTTGAGGAGAGCCGGGACTCGGGAAGAGCGTAAAAGATTGTCGTCATTCCGGGGCGATCGCCAGCTCCATCGGCGATCGAGCCCGGAATCCAGTGTCTTCAGTCGGAAAAGGCCAAATGATTTTCGGCTTGCGTCGAAATAACCGGTAACAAAGCCCACGCGACCATGCGAATCTGCGTTTACTGCGCTTCCAGTAACCAGGCCGATCCGCGCTTTCGCGAAACGGCATTCCACCTTGGTGAATTGCTCGCCGGCGACGGCCACAGCATCGTGTACGGCGGCGGTTCGGCGGGTTCGATGGGCGCCGTCGCCGACGGCGCGCTGTCGAAGGGCGGCGAAGTGATCGGCATCCTGCCGCGCTTCATGGCCGACCTCGAATGGGGCCACCCGGGCTTGACGCACCTCGAACTCGTCGGCGACATGCGCGAGCGCAAGCACCGGCTGCTCACGGGTTCCGACGCGGTGGTCGCGCTGCCCGGCGGCTGCGGCACGCTGGAAGAATTGTTCGAGGCGATCACGTTGAAGCGGCTGGGCCTCTACTTCAACCCGATCGTGCTGCTCGACACGCTGGGTTACTGGCAGCCGCTGGACGCGTTCCTGCACAAGGTGATCGAGCAGCGCTTCATGAACCCCGAACACGCGAAAATGTGGAGCCTGGCGACCTCGCCGGAAGACGTGTTGCCCGCAATCAGAAACGCACCGAAGTGGGACGAACGCGCGCGCGACCGCGCCGTGGTGCGATGAATCACGCAAACGTGCCGGCAACCGTTGCTACGGTCACGCGGACCCGCCGACTCGGGCTTGCGCGGTCCACACGGGTCACCGATCCCGGGGCAGCAGGATGTCGGCGGCGCGTGCGGTGTGGAAATGCCGTTTGAACGGGATGTCGTCGGTGGCGGGTTCCTCCAGTTCGCGCGCGTAACGGTGGCCCGCGTAGACCGCGTGCGCGATCAGGCCGGGGGCTTCCGCATCGCCGATGCAGCGCAGCGAGCGGATGCCGGCGGCGACCCAGTCCGGCCTGCGCGCCAGCAACTCCTGGTATAGGTCGTCGTTGGGCAGACGTGCCGTAACAGCGACCACCGCATCGCACGCCAATACGCGGCGCTGCGGGGCCCACACGTCTTCGATCGTGAGCTCTGCACCGGTGAACTCCAGGATGTTCTGTGAAACCCTCACGCTGATCCCCAACTCGGCCATCCGCTTGCGGATGTGCCGGTAGTCCAGCGTGTGCTGGCCCCATGGGGCGATGACATCGTCCGGCGTGAGCAAGGTGACTTCACAACCATGCCCGTGCAGCAACTCGGCGGCAACGCTGCCGTAGTAGAAACCGTCGTCGTCGAACACCACCACGCGGCCATCCGGCAAACGTCCATCCATCAAATCGTCGAGCGTGAACACGCGCGGATCGCCGACGAATCCCGGGATCGCGGAACCATTGCTGCGACCGTAGCCGTTGCGGCGCCAACGGCAGCCGGTGGCGAGTACCACGTGTTGTGCCTCGAAGCCGAGCACGTCCTGACACGTGAGCGTCGAATCGCGATACACCTCGACGTTGGGGAGTTTTCCGATCTGGCCCACGCGCCAGTCACGCACCCGCGCCCATTCGGCGAGGCCGGGGAGACGCGCTTCACGGGTGACGCGGCCGCCAAGCTCCTTGCGTGCTTCGGCGAGGGTCACCGCGTAGCCGCGCTGGCCCAATGCACGGGCGGCTTCCAGCCCCGCCGGACCCGCACCGACCACCAATATGCGCGCGTCGGAACGCGCCGGCGCGATGTGCTCCGGGTGCCAACCCTTGCGCCACTCCTCGCCCATGCTCGGGTTCTGCGTGCAGCGGATCGGCGAGATCGTGTTGTCGCCGGACACGCAGATGTTGCAGCCGATGCATTCGCGGATGTCGTCGACGCGGCCTTCCTCGATCTTGCGCGGCAGGAACGGGTCGGCGATCGACGGGCGCGCGCAGCCGATCAGGTCCAGCACGCCGCGCCTGATCTGCGACACCATGTTGTCCGGCGAGGTGAAGCGACCGACACCCACCACCGGTTTGGTGGTGAGCTTTTTCACGAACGCGACAAACGGTTCCTGCGCGCCTTCCCGTGCGAAACGCGACGGCACCGAGTCGTTGTACCAGGCCGCGACGTTCACGTCCCATAGGTCGGGGAGTTCGGCCAGCATGCCCACGATGTCCTCGGCTTCCGCGAGCTCCACTCCTTCCGGGCCGAGAAATTCCTCGGTCGCGAAACGCAATGCGACCGCGCAGCGATCACCCACCGCATCTTTGGTGTCTTCCAGCAGCTCGCGCAGCAAGCGCACGCGATTTTCCAGTGAACCGCCGTATTCGTCATGGCGCTGGTTGCGGCGACGCTGCAGGAAGTGCATCGCCAGCGAAATGTCGTGCGCGGCATACACGTAGATGATGTCCATGCCGGCGCGCTTGCCGCGCAGCGCCGCGTCGCGGTGCCAGCGCCGGTAGTCGCGGATGTCGCCAAGCGTCATCGCCCGCGCCTGCGACGGGTAACCGTACTTGGCCGGCTGGTGGGACGGCGCCAGCAACACTTCGCGCGAATACAGGTTGGACGCGACCGGGCCGTTGTGGGTCAGCTCCAGCGCGGCCAGCGCACCGTGCGCATGCACCTTGTCGCACATCAGCGCCAGCGCCGGGATGTCGTGGTCGTCCCACAGCCGCGCTTCGACGTAGGGCGTGAGGTCGCTGCTGGGGTGGATCTCGCACTCCTCGGTCGAGACCACCGCCCAGCCGCCCTCGGCCTTGACTTCGCGCATCGCCGCATGCGCCAGCGGCATGGCATGGCCCATGCCATTGCAATGCGGCACCTGATAGAAACGGTTCTTGGCGGTGACGGGACCGATCTGCACCGGCGTGAACAGGATGTCGTAGCGCGGATCCCTCATGCTCCCTCTCCGCGCGGTAGCCCCGCCGACCCATCAACGAAGGCCATGGCTCCGAGGCCAGGACGTGCGATCGATGCAGCTGGATTCACGGAGTCGCTGCGTCAGCGCGGGCATAGGCCGCGCGCATCAGGTTCTGGAAGTGCCAGACGCCGCTCTCGCGCCTGGGATTCAGCCGACCGGGGGTGTAATACCCCGACGCCAGCCCTTTCTGCACCGCCTCGCAGATGCCGGCATCTTCGCCCTGCACTTCGTCGCTGA
>JAGWZT010000197.1 GCA_018971925.1 Lysobacteraceae bacterium
AAAGCGCGTTATGCTGGCATGCGTCGCCTGAATTGCAAAGCAAGCAGGGCAATTCCAATCAAAGCGATCCCGATCCATTCAGGGTTGGACGGCTGTTCATGCAACAGGCCCCATGCGAACAGCACGCCGGCAACCGGCACCGCCAGACTGGTCAATCCCGCCACGTTGGCCGACAGGCGATGTACCACCAACGCCCACAAGACCCAGCACACGCCCGACGACAGCAGGCCATTGTAAAGCAATGCGCCGACATACACGCCCGTCCACGCCACCGGGCGTTCGTGCGCGGCGAAAGCCAGCACGACCAGGCCGAGCGTCCCGATCAGCATCTGCCATGCGGTCAGGCGCAGCGGCGTCACGTCCGGATGTCGCTGGAACAGCCGCTTGGACAGCACCGTCGCGACTGCCCACGCCAGGCCGGCAAGCAGCGCCAGTGCGATGCTGTACGGCGACCCCAGCGGCCGCCACGGCTCGATCACGCACACGAAACCCGCGGCAGCGATCACGATGCTCAACCAGCGCGTCAGTCCCGGCTTTTCGTGCACCCACCACCACGCCAGCGGCACCACCCAGAACGGCATGGTGTAGGCGAGCAGTGCGGTCTTGCCCGCGCCGCCCGACACCAGCGCCCATTGCGCCAGTGCCTGGAATGCCGTCGTCTGGGTCAGGCCGATCGCGATCGTCGGCAACCACGGTGTCGGTTTCAGCGAATTGCGCCGCCAGGCCAGAAGCGCGAACAACACCACGGTGCCGATCACGTAGCGCTGCGCGCTGAAGGTGAAAGGCCCGCTGTAATGCGTCGCGACCTTCATCACCGTCCAGTTGAGACTCCACACGATGGTGAGGACCGCCAACCCGATCCATGCGGCGCGTTCGGGGGCGTGGACGTTCGACATGACGCGAAAGCATTCGCTAAGGAAAGCCAAGGATAGTGCGGAGCCGGTCCAAACCAACAACATCGAGGGTTCCCCATGCAACGATCCGCGCTCACCGTATTGGCAATGTTGGTACCCGTTTGCGCGCTTGCGGCGGCAGGTGCTGGCGGATGGAAGGTCGAACAGCGTTACCCGCTGGGCGGCACGGGCGGTTGGGATTACCTGGCGCTGGACCAATCCGCGCAACATCTTTACGTCAGCCGTTCGGATCGCGTGATCGTTCTGGATGCGCGCGACGGCAAACGCGTCGGCGAAATCGATGGACTGTCCGGTGTGCATGGCATTGCGCTCGCCGATGACTTGCACAAGGGTTTCGTCAGCAACGGGCATGCGAATACCGTGACGGTGTTCGATCCGGCCACCCTGAAAGTCGAACAGACCGTCGATGTTGGCGCGAAGGATCCGGACGGCATCCTGTACGACCCGTTCTCGCAGCGCGTGTTCACGTTCAATGGCGACAGCAACGACGCCAGCGTGATCGACGCGAAGACCGGCAAGTTGCTGGGCCACGTCGCGCTGCCGGGACGTCCGGAGTTTGCGGTCAGCGATGGACAAGGGCATGTGTTCGACAACATCGAGAGCAAGAACGAACTGGTCGAGATCGACCCGCGTGCGATGAAAGTGACGGCGATCTGGCCGTTGAAGGATTGCGACTCTCCGTCCGGGCTCGCGATCGACGTCGCGCATCATCGGCTGTTCTCGGTGTGTCAGAACAAGGTGATGGCCGTGACCGATTCCAGCAATGGCAAGGCCATCGCCAGCGTGCCGATCGGCGAAGGCCCGGATGCCGCGCGCTACGACGCGAAGCGCGGGCTGGTGTTCAGTTCCAACGGGCGCAGCGGCACGCTGACCGTGGCGCGCGAGGAAACGCCGGACCGCTACCAGGTGCTCGCGGACGTGCCGACGCAAAAGAGCGCGCGCACGATGGCGCTGGACGACGCTAGTGGCAAGGTGTTCCTGTCCGCGGCCGAATTCGGTGCGCGCCCGGCGCCGACCCCGGCGCAACCGCATCCACGGCCGACGGTGAAACCGGGCAGCTTTGTCGTTCTGGTCGTCGGGCGTTGAAGCGAACGATGTGGTCCGGAATGACCAAGGTGTGACGCGGCGCACGCAATGTGATGAACGGGATAAACATGAACTGAATCGGCATCGGGGGGCCGTTCCCCGCGAACATCGATCGGCGCAGACTCTTGCGCTCGGCGTTGTCGGGTTGCGTCGGCACCAGCCCCCGCTTCGCCGGGATGCCCGGTTTTTATTTGCGCACATCCCCCACCTTCTTGCGGAGATTTCCAGCCATGAACACCCGCCATCCCGTCCTGACCGCGCTCGCGGCGGGGCTGCTCGCTGCAATGTCGGCGGCAGCGCTCGCTGGCAGCGGCACCAGCAGCACCGAATCTGGCAAATTGGCATCGACCTATACGACCTTCGCGGGTTCGCAGACGAACTCGCAGGCGCTGGTCGACGGCCTGCGCAACGGAACCCCCATCACCCTGGAAACCGTGACGCCGCCAAGCAGCGCCGGTGGTACCGGCACCACGACCGCCACGACCTTCCAGCCCGCCACCGGCAAACTCGGTTATGGCAACGTCAACATCGCGCTGGCGCTGGCCCGGGATGAGCTTGCCAAGGCCGGGATCACCGATCCAACCGCCACCGAGATCCAGTCGGTGTTGAACGGTGGTACGGTCGTGCTGGCCGACGGCAGCACGCAGAACTTGCAGGGTGTGCTGACGCTGCGCGCGCGGGGCGAAGGCTGGGGGAAGATCGCACATACCCTCGGTTTCAAGCTCGGCGACGTGGTGAGCGCGTCAAAGACCGATCACTCCCACGCAGGCGCCGACCACTCGCGACACGGCAACGACATGGCCATGGCGAACCGGCCGGTGCATCCGGACCATCCCGCGCATCCCGATCATCCGCAACGGCCCGATGTCCCGCACCGGCCCGACATTCCGGATCACGCCGGCGGCCCGGGTCATTGATCGTCCATCCACGACACGACATCGCGGGCGCCCACTGGCGCCCGCTTTCTATCGCCACCAGGAAACCCAAATGAATTGCAAGAAATCGATCGCCCTCGTGGTTCCACTGTTGCTGATGGGCCTGTCCATGCAGGTTGCGCGCGCCGATGATCCCGGCCACGTCACGGCGAGTGTCGGCACCGATTACAGCGCCGGCAAATACGGCACGCCGTTCGAGACCGACATCTGGGATGTCCCGCTCAGCGTGGGCTATCAGGCCGACCGCTGGTCGGTGAAACTGACGGTGCCGTTCATCAGCATCAGCGGCGCGAACGACGTCATTCCGGGAATTGGCCGCGTCAAGAACAGCAATCCGCATGGTCGTGGCCGCGGCAAGGGCAACAGCGGTGGAGGTGTCGCGCCGCCGCCAGCCACCGAAACCAGCGGTTCGGCTTCCGGCCTCGGCGACGTGGTCGCACAGGCGAGCTATGGGTTGGTGCGCGACGACGCGGCGAATTTCGGGCTGGACGTCACCGGCAAGATCAAGATCGGAACCGCCGATGAAAACAAAGGGCTGGGTACCGGCCAGAACGATTACGGCCTGGGCCTGGGCACGTACAAGGGCTTTGGCGCGTGGACGCTGTTCGCTGACGCGGGTTATACCAAATACGGAAGCTCCACCTACATCCCCTTGCACAATGGCTGGAATGGGGACCTGGGCGCGGGCTACAAGCTCGATGACGCCAACACGATCGGCGCGTACTACTACTACCGCCAGAAGATTTCCGACTCTGGTTACACGCTGAGCGAGGGGACCGCATACTGGGACCACAAATTCGGCGACGGTCTGCGCCTGCAGGCCTACGCGCTGGCGGGTTTCTCCAACGGCAGCCCGGATTGGGGCGCGGGTGCGAACGTCCGCTACTCGTTCTGACGGTCGCGCGTGCACGGTCGCGACGGGGCCCGTGTGGCCCCGTCGTTGTCGAGGCGGCGGTTGATGCGATGGCGCGACGCGGTCAGCGCCGCGCCGGACGCTCAGCCCACTTGACGATTTCGAATGGCGTATCGCGCCCGCCGTAACGGGGCAGGAAGTTTTCCGGCGCGCCCCATGCGTGCAATGTCACGATTTCCCAAGTGGCCGGGATGCGACCACCGCGCCGGCGCGTTTCGTAGGCATCCAGCATTGCCTTGAACCGTGCCTTGCCGGTGAGGCCGCGCGCGCGTTCGACGTCGGCGTTGGTGGCGCCCAGTCCTTTCAGGTCGGCGAGCAGTGCGGGCACGTCGGTGTAATCGAGTGTGATGTGATCGGAATCCAGCACGGGATCCTTCAGTCCGGCGGCCAGCGCCGCGTCACCGATGTCGTGCACGTCCAGGAACACGCCGACATGGGGCAGTTCGGGGTCGACGGTGGCCCAGGCCTCGCGAAGTTCCGTGAGTGTGTCGGGGCCAAGGCTGGAGGCGACCATGAAGCCGCCCGGTTTCAACACCCGCGCGCACTCGGCCAGCAGCGGCCGCGGCGATTCACACCATTGCAGGCACAGGTTGGAATACACCACGTCCATGCTGTGGTCGGGAAACGGCAGCGCCTGACCTTCCGCGCATACGCGCGCGAAACGCCGGAACCAGCCGCGATTCCGGCGGGCTTCGCGCAACACCGGCAGTGATGCGTCCACCGCGAAGACTTCGGCATCGCGCCAGCGCTGCTTCAGCAACGCGGTGCCGCGCGCGGTGCCGCAGCCGACATCGAGCACCCGCCGTGGCTTGCCATCGTAATAGTCGAGGCTGTCGAACAGGCGCGATTCGACTTCGCGCTGCAATGCGTCGTGGCGTTCGTAGGTCGACGCGGCGCGTGCAAACGCGCGGCGTACCTGAAGCGGGTCGAGATGCTTGCCGGTCATTTCCT
>JAGWZT010000198.1 GCA_018971925.1 Lysobacteraceae bacterium
TATTGGCCCAGGTGCGGGAAAAGGCGACGCGGTTGGTGAAAGCGCAATACGCGACCTGGAACGACGCGTTGCGGCCGGAAATGGCCCGGCAAGGCATCGTCTTCAGCGATGGCGCGCAGTGGTCGCGCGCGCAACGGAGCTGGGCCAGCGAACACTTCAACCGCGAAATCCTGCCCGTGTTGTCACCGCTGGGACTGGATTCGGCGCATCCGTTTCCGCGCATCCTCAACAAGAGCCTGAACGTGGCCGTCGCCCTGAAGGGCAAGGACGCGTTCGGGCGCGAGGGCAACATCGCGGTGGTGCGCGCGCCACGTTCGCTTCCGAGGGTCATCCGGATGCCGCAGGCCGTGGCGGATGCGCCGTTCCATTTCGTGTTCCTGTCTTCGCTGCTCGAGCACTTCGCGGACATGATGTTTCCCGGCCTCAAGGTGCGCGGCACCTGTCAGTTCCGGGTAACGCGCGACTCGGAACTCGAACTCGAGGAAGACGAGGGCAAGAACCTGGCGCGCGTGTTGAGCGAAGAATTGCGCGAGCGCGGTTATGCCGAAGCGGTCCGTCTGGAACTCGGCGAACAAGGCACGCCCGATATCCGGAAAGTGCTGCTGGTCAACTTTGGCCTGAAGGACACGGATGCCTATGTGTGCGACGGGCCGGTCAACCTGCACCGCGTGTCCGCCGTGTACGAAATGGTCGACCGGCCCGACTTGAAATACGCCCAGTTCACGCCGTCCATTCCGGCGCCTTTCCTGTCCGGCACCGGAATCTTCGATGCCCTGGATCAGGGCGACGTGATCCTGCACCACCCGTTCGAATCCTTCGCGCCCGTCATCGAGCTGGTGCGCCAGGCCGCCGTCGATCCGGACGTGCTGGCGATCCGGCAAATCCTATACAGGGTCGGTGAGGATTCGCAGATGGTCGGCTACCTGATCGATGCGGCGCGGTCCGGCAAGGAAGTCACCGTCGTCATCGAGCTGCGCGCGCGTTTCGACGAGGAAACGAACATCGGCCTCGCGAACCGTCTCCAGGAAGCCGGCGTGCAGGTGGTCTACGGCGTGGTCGGCTACAAGACGCACGCCAAACTGCTGCTGATCGTACGCCGCAAGGCCGGCGCACTGTGTCGTTACGCGCACCTGTCCACCGGCAACTACCACCAGGTCAGCAGCCGGCTCTACACCGATATCGGCCTGATGACCGCCGACGCCGACATTTGCGAGGATGTCGGGAGAATCTTCAGGCAATTGTGCAGCCTCGGTCCCGTGATCGAATTGCATCAGTTGCTGGAATCGCCTTTCAGCCTCCACCGCGGGCTGCTCAACCTGATCGACCGGGAGATTGCGCACGCGCAGGCGGGCCAACCCGCCCGCATCGTCGCGCGGGTGAATGCCTTGAACGACCCGTCCATGGTCGAGGCCTTGTACAGGGCGTCGAAGGCCGGCGTGGATATCGACCTGATCGTGCGCGGCGCCTGCATGCTGCGACCGGGCCTTCCGGGCGTCTCCGATCGCATTCGCGTGCGGTCCGTCCTCGGGCGATTCCTCGAGCACGGGCGTGTATATTGGTTCGCGAACGGGGGCAGTGCCGAGTTGTACTGTTCCTCGGCCGACTGGATGGAGCGCAACCTGATGCGACGCGTCGAGGCCTGCTTTCCGGTACGCGATGCAAGACTCGCGTCCAGGATTTTCCAGGAAGCACTGGAAAACTACCTGCGCGACAACGTCCGTGCATGGTTGCTCGATTCGAAGGGCGAGTACCGGCTCGCGACTCCGGATGGCGCGGCTCCCCACTCGGCGCAAGACTGGCTGCTCACTCGCTATGGCTCCTGACCGGGGCGACCGGAGTCGTTTCGATTCACGATCGGGGCACAACGCGGTGAATCGCCGTGTGCCGGATCGCGGCGCGCCTGCCTTGCGCAAAGGCGATCTCCTGGCATCCGTCGATCTGGGATCGAACAGCTTTCGTCTGCTGGTTGCCCGCTGGGAAGGCGGTGAGCTTCGCCCCGTCGATCGCCTGCGCGAAGTGATCCGGCTTGCGGCCGGCCTCGGCCCGGATGGTGGACTCGATGCGAAAAAGCGCAAGGAAGCCCTGGACTGTCTTGCGCGGTTCGGGCAAAGGCTTTCCTCGGTGCCCGCTTGCAGGGTTCGCGCCGTCGCGACCAACACGGTTCGGCAGATGCGTGCTCCGCTCAGGTTCCTCAAGGCGGCGGAGCACGCACTTGGCCATGTGATCGAGGTGGTGAGCGGCCGCGAGGAAGGCCGCCTGATCTGGCTGGGCGTCACGCATGCGTTGCCCCGTTCCGATCAGCGCCGACTCGTCATCGACATCGGTGGCGGGAGCACGGAAATCATCATGGGCCAGGGCTTCGAGCCCGAGCTGACCGAAAGCGTGCAGGCGGGGTGTGTCGCATCGAGCTTGCGGTTTTTCCCCAATGGCCGGATCACCGCCAAGCGCTGGCAGCGCGCGCGGGAAGAGCTCGGCGTGCTGATGCAGCAGTTCGCGGCGGAATACCGCGAGAGGAGATGGAGCGAGGCGTGGGGCACATCCGGGACGATGCAGGCGATTGCGTCGATCGCCGCCGGAATGGGCGATCCGGCAAACAGCATCACCCGCAAGTCGTTGGGCAGGATGCGCGATGCGTTGTTGCGTGCGGGTTCCGCCCGCGCCGTCGTGCTTCCCGGTCTTGCCGGGGATCGGCGCCCCTCGATCGCCGCGGGAATCGCGATCGCGGAAGTATTGTTCGACGCGCTCGGTCTCGACCAGATCGGCGTCAGCGAGGGCGCGCTGCGAGAGGGTTTGCTGTGGGACATGATCGGTCGCGCCAGTGGCCACGATCCGCGTGTCGCGAGTCTCGGCGGCCTCGCGCGGCGTTGCGGGATCGACGCGGCACAGGCGCAGCGTGTCGAGGCCCGTGCGCTGGCGCTGTTCGACAAGGTCGCGTCCGACTGGCGACTGGACGGCCGCACGCGCGGATGGCTGGCATGGTCCGCGCGGGTCCACGAACTCGGCATGTCGATCTCGCACAGCCACCATCAACGACACGCCAGCTACATCCTCTTGCACTCGGACCTGGCGGGGTTCAGCACGCTGGATCAACAGGTACTTGCGACGATCGTGCGGAACCATCGCCGGAAGCCCGCGCCGGAGTTGCTGGAAGCGCTGCCCGCCCGCATGCGGGTTCCCGTTGCGCGCGTGACCTGCCTTTTGCGCCTGGCGGTATTGCTGTGCCGCACGCGCGAGGAACCTGGCGCTTCGCCGCTGCGCGTGTTCGTGCGCGGCAAGGGCATTCATGTCTGCATTCCTGTCTCGTGGCGGCGCAGCCGTCCGCTCACGGTCGCCGACCTGCGTACCGAAAAGAACATGCTGCAGGGGTTGGGGGTACGGCTCGAGCTCGATTTCGCGCGACGTTAGACCGTGCAGGGGAACAATGGATCCGAAGGGTTCGCCGCGGCGTGGGCCCGTCGAGCACACCATGCTCGACGAATACTTCACTTTGTCGCGAAAGTGCAGGTGCGGACGCCATGCTTGGCGGACGCATCAGGTTGCGGTAGAACGGTGCTTTCCGATCGTGGTGCCACCGTGAAAATCGTTCCCGACGATGCAACGCTGAAGCGGTGCGCCGAACAGGTTGCCGAAACCTTGCGCGCGAATGGCGAGATGCTGGCGACGGCGGAGTCCTGCACCGGCGGCTGGGTCGCGAAAGCGTGCACCGATCTTGCCGGCAGCTCCGAATGGTTCGAGTCCGCGGCGGTGACCTACAGCAACCGGGCCAAGCAGGCGCTGCTCGGCGTCACCGCGGCGACACTGGAAAAGCACGGCGCGGTCAGCCGTGAATGCGCGCTGGAAATGGTGGCGGGTGCGTTGGTGCGTTTCGAGGCGAGCGTGGCGGTGGCTGTCACCGGCATCGCCGGTCCCACCGGCGGTACGCCGGACAAGCCGGTCGGCACCGTATGGATTGCATGGCAGCGACGCGGTGGTGCGGCGCGCGCTGAATTGTTTCATTTCGATGGCGACCGCGATGCCGTGCGCCGGCAGACCGTGGCCGTTGCCTTGGAAGGCGTTAGGAAAATCCTGACAGCCTGAAGCGATGCGCGCCGCTGTCCGCAATCGGGTGGTATGAAATAATGGCAACGTCATCGCGATGGTATGGTCTCAACCCATGAGAACCAGTCCCGCGACACTTCACCCAGCACGATCAACCGAGGGTTCCACGATGGACGACAACAAGCGCCGCGCACTGGCTTCCGCACTGGGCCAGATCGAGAAACAGTTCGGCAAGGGCGCGGTGATGCGCATGGGCGACCGCACCGCCGAGGCCATCGACGTGGTTTCCACGGGATCGCTTGGCTTGGACGTCGCCCTCGGCGTGGGCGGGTTGCCGCGCGGCCGCGTGGTGGAAATCTACGGACCGGAATCCTCGGGCAAGACGACGCTGACCCTGCAGGTGATCGCGTCCTGCCAGAAGAACGGCGGCACCGCGGCGTTCGTCGATGCCGAGCACGCGCTCGATCCCAGCTATGCCGCGAAGCTCGGCGTCAATGTCGATGATCTGCTGGTTTCGCAACCCGATACCGGCGAGCAGGCGCTGGAAATTGCCGACATGCTGGTGCGTTCCAACGCCGTCGACGTGGTGGTGGTCGACTCGGTGGCAGCGCTGACGCCCAAGGCCGAAATCGAGGGCGAGATGGGCGATTCGCACGTCGGCCTGCACGCTCGCCTGATGAGCCAGGCGCTGCGCAAGCTCACCGCCAACA
>JAGWZT010000199.1 GCA_018971925.1 Lysobacteraceae bacterium
ATACAGCCACGGGCGCAGCGTGCTTTCGTCGCGGCGGCTGTCCCAGCGCGACAAGCCCCGTTCCAGCGTGGATTGGACCAGATCGTCGGCGCTGCTGGCGTCGCGGGTCAGCCAGCGCGCGAAGCGGCGCAGCCGGGGCAGCACCTCGCGCAACTGGTTGTCGATGCCGGCATCGTGCATGGCGGAACGCGTGCCTTGTGAGGTTGGACACATGGTAGACGCCGCCGCGCACCGGTTATTCCACGGTCCATTCATGAATTTCGAAAAGTTCGTGCGCAGCAGGGAATAAACCCCGGCGCGGGACGTCTTCCATCTGCAATCGGGATTTCGGTTGCAAGGCGGCCGCCAGAATGCGGTTCACTCCCGTCGTTGTGCGAACCCCCGTTCCCATTCAGATGTTTCCATTAGGAGAACTGCGTGACCCTTCTTTCCAATCAGCCTTGTACGCGATCCGCACGGTTCTCGCGATTCTGCGTCATCACCGCGCTCGCCCTTGCCATGGTGAACGCGCCCGATGTGCATGCCGCCGCGTCGCGGTCGATGTTCCCGGCTCCTGTGTACGTGACGCTGCAAGCCAGTAACGCGGTCGAAAACATGCCGGATGAGGGTGTCTGGGCCGGCGTGCCCAGCGCCCACTACGATGCGGTCGATCCGCGCGGCGACCTGATGCTGGTCAGCAGCAAGGATCTGCCGAAGGTTTTCCTGCTGGACGCCCGCAGCGGCAAACGGCTGGCGAGCTTCGAGATCGGGCCGGCGCCGCAAGGCGTCACCATCAGCCGGGATGGCCGCTGGGGTCTGGCGGTCAGCGCCGGCAACGGCACGGTTGCGGTCATCGACATGAGGGCGCGCAAGCTGGTCGCGTCCATCGCCGTCGGCAAGGTGCCGCACAACGCGCGTTTCAGCGCCGATGGCAAGCTTGCCTACGTCACCCTGCAGGGCGGCACCGGGGTGGCGGTGATCGACATGCGCAAGCGGAAAAAGGTCCGCGAAATCCCGGTGCCGGGCATTCGCGGTCCACACAACCTCGATCTTTCCGCCGACGGGAAAACCCTGTGGGTGCGCGATCTCGTCGGGCATGTCGCCGCGGTGGACATCGCCAGCGGCAAGGAACTCGCGGTGATCCCGGTGGGCCTTGGGCATGCGGGCATCGACGTGATCCCGGGTGGACGTTACGTGTTCACCGGCGCGATTGCCGACCACGTCGTGGATGTCATCGATCCGGCGACGTTCAAGGTCGTCAAGCGCATCGACGTCGGCCAAGGGCCGCACGGCGTGCGTGCCAGTCGCGACGGGCGCTGGGTTTATGCCGCCGTCACCGGGACCGACAAGATAGCGATCATCGACGCACGGACGCTGGAAGTCGTCAAGCAGGTGCTCGTCCAGGGCAAGTTGCCGTTCTGGCTCGCCGTTGCCGGCAACGATTGAATCAGGCCGGTTGATGGTTGTTGCGGGGCGTTCGTGCGCCCGCGCCCACGAACCCGAGGAGTTTTCGAATGAATGATCGTCACGATCCAGCGATGTCGCGGCGTGCCGCGCTGCGACTCTTGGCCGGCGCGGCGGCCAGCTTGCCGTTGCTCGGTTGGGCGGCATCGTCGCCGCCCGAGGCGGCCGATGCGACAGGAACGATCGCCAAGTCGGCCGTGCAATACCAGGAGCACCCCAAGGGATCGTCGTTCTGCGCGAACTGCGCCAATTTCATCCCGTCGCGCAAGCAGGGTGCGCCGGGGCATTGCACCATCGTGGCCGGCGACATCAGTCCCAAGGGATGGTGCCTGGCGTATGCGGGGAATGGTTGACCCATGGGACAGGATCGGTCGCGCCGACGCTGACAGAGCGACGCTGCGGTTGATCGGCGCGCCACGAACCAGATGTCAAACCACGAACTTCACCAGCACCCCGGCTGCGCGGCGGCGTCGAGAGCAGCAAGCGCACGTCGCCGAAACCCGGCGCGCAAAACCTGAAGCGCTCTCGACGTCAGGCGACCGCCGCGCGAATCGCATCCGGCAGGCGCACCGACGCACCGCTCGCTGGATCGACCCACACCATCACCACGTTGCCGTCGGCGTACACGCACGAGTGGTCGTTGCGATCGACGATGCGGTTTCCGATGGTCATCGACGAGTTGCCGAGTCGTTCGCAGGAAAGCAGCACGTCGATCTCGGCGGGCCATTCGATCGGTTTGCGGTAATGCAGTTCCACCGCGGCCATCACAGGCATCGAGTGCGCGTTGAACCATTCGCCCGGCACGGTGCGCAGCCATTGCAGGCGCGACTCTTCGAGGAACGTCAGGTACGACGAATTGTTGACGTGGTTGAACGCGTCGAGGTCACGCCAGCGGACGTGCAGGGGGATCACGGCGAGTGCACGTGCTGCTGGTGTGGACTCGGCGACTGCTGGCGCATCCGCGCGCTGCGTGGAAGTTTCGGGCGCAGGCTTGGTCGTGTCGCGTTTGCGCCGGGAGCGTTTGGCAGCGGCTTTCTTGTGGTCGGTCATGGAAATTTTCCTTTCGTCATTCCGGGGCGATCACCGGTCTTATTGGCGATGGAACCCGGAATCCAGTCTTGAATTGTCGAGGCTCGGAAAATGGATTCCGGGTTCTGCCCGCAAACGGCGCGGCAGCCCCGGAATGACGAGGTGAAAGTGAGATGCTGGATGATTCGTTGGCGGGGTGGCCGTTTGCAGGCTCACGCGCGTTTCTTCTTGCGTGATGGCTTCGATGTCGCGGCGGTTTCGAGTGCTGGCGCAAGGAATCGTCCGGTGTAGGAATTCGGCGTCGCCGCGATATCCTCGGGCGTGCCGGTGGCGATGATGCGGCCGCCGCCGGCACCGCCCTCGGGGCCGAGGTCAACCACCCAGTCGGCGGTCTTGATCACGTCGAGGTTGTGTTCGATCACCACCACGGTGCTGCCGCCGTCGACGAGGCGATGCAGCACGCGCAACAATTGTTCGATATCGAAGAAATGCAGGCCGGTGGTGGGTTCATCGAGGATGTACAACGTGTTGCCGGTGTCGCGGCGCGACAGTTCCTTCGACAGTTTCACGCGTTGCGCTTCGCCGCCCGACAGCGTGGTCGCGCTCTGGCCAAGCTTGATGTAGCCGAGGCCGACATCCATCAGGGTCTCCAGCTTGCGCGCGATCTGCGGCACCGGCGCGAACACTTCCAGCGCCTGCTCGACCGTCATGTCCAGCACATCGGCGATGGTGTGGCCCTTGTACAGGATCTCGAGCGTTTCGCGGTTGTAGCGCGTGCCGTGGCAGACGTCGCACGGCACGTACATGTCCGGCAGGAAATGCATCTCGACTTTTATCAGCCCATCGCCTTCGCAGGCTTCGCAGCGTCCGCCCTTGACGTTGAAGCTGAAGCGCCCCGCCTGGTAGCCACGCGCGCGCGACTCGGGCACCTGCGCGAAAAGTTCGCGCAGCGGCGTGAACAGACCGGTGTACGTCGCGGGGTTCGAGCGCGGCGTGCGCCCGATCGGCGACTGGTCGATGTCCAGCACCTTGTCGAACAGATCCAATTTTTCGATGGCGTCGTACGGTGCGGGTTGCGCCGACGCGCCGTTCAATTCCACCGCGGCGATCCTGAACAGCGTGTCGTTGACCAGCGTGGATTTGCCCGAACCCGACACGCCGGTGATGCAGGTGAACAGCCCCGCGGGGATTTCCAGATCGACGTGTTGCAGGTTGTTGCCGTGCGCGCCCTTGAGTTTCAGCACGCGCCTGGGATCGGGTTGGCGGCGCAGTTGCGGCACGTCGATGCTGCGCTGGCCGGAAAGGTATTGTCCGGTCAGCGAGCGTGGTTCCTTGAGGATGTCGTCGAGCGTGCCTTGCGCGATCACCTCGCCGCCGTGCACGCCCGCGCCGGGGCCGATGTCGACGATGCGGTCGGCGTGGCGGATCGCGTCCTCGTCGTGCTCGACCACGATCACCGTGTTGCCGAGGTCGCGCAGGCGCGTCAGCGTGCCGAGCAAGCGCTCGTTGTCGCGCTGGTGCAGGCCGATCGAGGGTTCGTCCAGCACGTACATCACGCCGACGAGTCCCGCGCCGATCTGCGAGGCGAGGCGGATGCGCTGCGCCTCGCCGCCGGACAGCGAATCGGCCTTGCGGTCCAGCGTCAGGTAATCGAGGCCGACGTCGATCAGGAACCGCAGGCGCTCGCGGATCTCCTTGACGATGCGCTCGGCGATCTCGCCGCGCCAGCCGGCGAGCTGCAGGCCCTCGACGAATGTGCGCGCGTCGCTGATCGCGAGTGCGGATAGCGACGGCAGGTTCTTCTCGCCCACGAACACGTTGCGCGCGGAAACATTCAACCGTTCGCCGCGGCATTCCGGGCACGGTCGCTCGCTGATGAAGCGCGCCAATTCCTCCCGCACCATGTTGGACTCGGTCTCCTTCCAGCGGCGCTCCAGGTTCGGGACCACGCCTTCGAAACTGTGCTTGCGCGTGAACCCGGAGCCATTGCCGTGGCCGAGATAGCGGAACTCGATCTTCTCCTCGCCGGAACCGAACAGGATCGCATCGCGCGTCTTTTTCGGGAGATCGCGCCACGGCGCCTCGACATCGAACTTGTAGTGCTTCGCCAGCGAACGGATCATCTGGAAGAAGTGCGGATTGCGCCGATCCCAGCCGCGCACCGCGCCTTCGCCGAAGCTGCGCTCCGGATGCGCCACCACGCGCGCGGGATCGAAGAATTGCGTCACGCCGAGGCCATCGCAGGCCGGGCAGGCGCCGACCGGCGAGTTGAATG
>JAGWZT010000200.1 GCA_018971925.1 Lysobacteraceae bacterium
TCGCGGGCAGAACCCGACTGCGTTTGCAGGACTGCAAACGCGAACGCCCGAGGCGGCGCGCAGCGCGAGCGCCATGGATGGCGCGAGTCAATCGGTGTCGCGGCACGTACCAACCTTCAAACCGATTCCGGATCGCCGCTATGCGGCGTCCGGAATGACGAGAAAAAGAAAAGGCGGCTTCGGAACGACGCCGCGAAATTGGGTCGTATCCGGAGCAATGATTAGCCAGCCACCCCGGCCAATCGCCCGATCCCTCCATCGGCGCGATCGACACGCTGGCTTGGCCAACCTTGGCGTGCGCACGGGCTGCGACGCCAAGCACGCGTTGCCGTCTATAGCCGGAACGCCCACGGGTTGGTGACGTCGAGACCGGCTGCTTCGAACGGGGCCATATCGCGGGAGGCGACGGTCAACCCGTGCGCCGCCGCGATCGCCGCGATGTACCCGTCGGCCAGACCGATTGTTTTTCCAGTGACACGTGCACGGGTCATCAAATCTGCATACATTTTTGTCGCAGCCAGATCGAATGGCAGTACCCGCGCCGCAAACAGCGGCAGCAGGGTGCGTTCCAGGCGATCGCCGAGCACGTTGCGGCGTTTGCCGGCCGGCAGCGACGCAATGCCGAAGCGCAATTCCGCCACGGTAATTGCGGACAGATACAGCGTTTCCACCGCCTGTGCATCCAGCCAGGCCAGCACGTGTGGGTCAGGTTTCGGTTTCCATGGCTCGGAAACGACATTGGTGTCGACCAGAATCATTCAAAGGCCATGGGCCGCGCGGGCGCCTTGTTACGCAGTTTCTGGAATACCTCGGCATCGGCACGGGTCAGCCCGGCCTCGCGACCAATGGACGTCAACAGCGATCCCAATTTGACGCGACCTTCCGGCTTGGCGGCCATCGCCAGGATGTCGCGCACTTCGGCTTCTGTGCTGCGACCGTGCATGGCTGCACGCACCCGCAGCGCGCGGCGGACTTCCTCGGGGATATTTCTGATGGTGATGGATGGCACTGCAATCACTCTACGATTTTGTCTTCACTGATAGCAGTATACAGAAATGCAATCATCCATTCAATACCTCTGCGCCTGGATCAAATCGCGAACCGGGGCGAACGCTGGAAAAACGGGAAGTGGCCTTGTGCTGCGTCCGGTGCGAGGGTTGGGGCAAAAGCGCGGGCCTCCCGCGTGGAGGGTCAAAACAGCCGCTTGCCAGCCTTGGAAGCTTTGGGCAGAGAAAGTTCGCGAAACACCCTAAAATGGTGCGATGACAAAGACAAACAAACCGCTTTCCCTCGCCACCCGCGCGATCCACGCCGGCCAGTCGCCCGATCCCTCGACCGGCGCGATCATGACGCCGATCTACCAGACCTCGACCTACGTGCAGGCCAGCCCCGGCAGGCACAAGGGTTTCGAGTATTCGCGCACCCACAACCCCACGCGTTTCGCCTATGAGCGCTGCGTGGCCGACCTCGAAGGCGGCGTCGCGGGTTTCGCGTTCGCGTCCGGCATGGCGGCGATCGCCACGGTGCTGGAACTCGTCGATTCCGGCAGCCACGTCATCGCGATGGACGACTTGTACGGCGGCAGCTACCGCCTGTTCGAACGCGTGCGCCGGCGCAGCGCGGGGCTGGACTTCAGCTTCATCGACTTGAACGATGCGGCGGCATTGAAGGCCGCACTGAAGCCCAACACGCGCATGATCTGGGCCGAAACGCCGACCAACCCGATGTTGAAGCTGGTGGATTTGAAAAAGGTCTCGGCGTTCGCCAGAAAGCACGGGCTGCTGCTGGTGGTGGACAACACCTTCTGCTCGCCGATGGTGCAGCGGCCGCTGGAATTCGGCGCCGACATCGTGGTGCATTCGGCGACGAAATACCTCAACGGCCACTCCGACATGGTCGGCGGCATCGCCGTCGTGGCCGACAAGGAACTCGCCGAACGCATGGCCTTCCTGCAGAACTCGGTGGGCGCGGTGGCGGGACCGTTCGATGCATTCCTTGCACTGCGCGGACTGAAAACGCTGGCGTTGCGCATGCAGGCGCATTGCGCCGGCGCGCTGGAACTCGCCAAGTGGCTCGAGAAACATCCGGCCGTCGCACGCGTGATCTACCCCGGCCTGAAGTCGCATCCGCAGCATGCCCTCGCCAGGCACCAGATGCACGGCGGCGGCGGCATCGTCACCATCGAAGTGAAAGGCGGGTTGAAGAAGGCCCGCAGCATGCTGGAACGCTGCCATCTGTTCGCCCTGGCCGAGTCGCTGGGCGGCGTCGAAAGCCTCATCGAACACCCCGCCATCATGACCCACGCCTCGGTGCCGCCCGCCAACCGCAAGCGCCTCGGCATCAGCGACGGCCTGATCCGGCTATCGGTGGGCGTCGAGGATGTGCGCGACCTGCGCGATGAGTTGCAATTGGCTCTCGCTTGAGCACATGACGTTGCGCTCGGCAATGGCCATGCGATTCACCGGTGTACCACGCATGGCCGAATCGTACACAGGCAGTAATCGAAAGAGTGTGGCATGAAGCCGCCGATATTTTTCACCATCGTTTCGCGCAACTATCTTGCTTATGCGCTGACGCTGATGCAGTCGGTGGCGATGCGGCACCCTGACTCGAAGCGTTACCTGTGCCTGGCCGATGAGCGCGCGGATGATCCGGCGTTGGATACGGACCTGTTCGAGACGGTCACGATCGATCAGCTCGGCTTGCCGGATTTCGAGTCGTTCGCGTTTCGCTACGACATCATGGAGCTGAACACGGCGGTCAAACCGTACATGTTCGAATGGCTGCGGATGCGGCATCCGCAGGCGGGACTGGTGTATCTCGACCCCGACATCTACGTGCAGCGTCCGTTGGATGAGGTCGCACAGGCATTCGCGGATGGCAAGCTGGCTGTATTGACGCCGCACTTGAATGCACCGCTGCCGGATGACGGCAAGTTCCCGACCGAACTGTCGCTGATGCGCACCGGCGCATACAACTGCGGGTTCGTGGCGATCAATGCCGCGCATCCACAAAGCGCTGCGCTGATCGACTGGTGGTCGCGCAAGCTGGAATTCGACTGCTACGTCGACCTGGAAGCCGGCCTGTTCACCGACCAGAAGTGGATGGACATGGCGCCCAGCCTGTTTCCGGACGTCGCGATCTTGCGTCACGACGGTTACAACGTCGCGTACTGGAATCTGGTTTCGCGGCCGATTGCGCGCACGGCGGACGGCGGTTACACGGCCAATGGCGTGCCGCTGGTGTTCGCGCACTTCTCGGGCGTGGATCTCGGCAAACCCGGCATCTATTCCAAGCACCAGAACCGTTTCGACGTGGCCGGCATCGGCGGCTTGCGGCCGCTTTACGACGAATACCTGGGCAAATTGCGCGACAACGGCCATTTGCAGCACAGGGGCAAGCCGTATGCATACGGCCGCTTCCCGGACGGCGAGAAGATCGTGCCGGCCTTGCGGCGTGCCTATCACCGTCATTTCGATGTCGGTTGCGATCAAGTCGAACCGCACCCGCTGCGGATGGACCGCGCGCGCTTCAATGAGCCAACTCCCGAATTGCCCGATGTGCCGGGTCTGCCTGTCAGCCACGTGATGTACGAGGTATGGCGGATGCGCGGAGACCTTCGGGACGCCTTCAGTTTGCGCACTCTCGAAGGACGCGAGGGCTATATCGCATGGTATGTGTCGACGGCGGCGGCCGACATGGGCCTGGGAGCGGCTTATGTCGAGCCCATCCGCACGAAGTTCTCGCCGAAAGGCCGCGGCGGTCAGCCCGCGGGTATGCGTCGTCGCGTCGGTCGCACATTCCTGCGCGTTTTTGTCTGGGCCAAGCAACGCAGTGGGTTGGCAGCCTTGTATGCACGTCTTCCGTTCACGTGGCGGCTGGCGTTTCGCCAGCGTCTGCACGCCGTGGCCGGAATGCCGATGCCGCCGTTGCCGTTCGAGGCTGCCCGGAAGCGTGCAACGAGAATCAAACACTCGTCACCGCCGGTCGGTTCCGGCGTCAACCTGCTGGGCTACGCGCGCGGCGAGTTTGGCATTGGCCAGAACGTTCGCTCTTACGCGCGTGCGCTTGAGCAGGTTGGCTACCCGCTCGGAATCTTCAACTTCGACGTCGGGGTCGCCAGCCGCCAGCAAGATCACTCCATGGACCGGCATTTCTCCGACACGCTGCGCTACGCCGACAACGTGTTTTTCGTCAACGCCGATCAGATGCAGATTGCGCGCGACGTGCTGGGTCGGGAAGCCTTCGCGGGCCACCACAACATCGGCTTCTGGGTGTGGGAGCTTGAAAAGTTTCCGCGTGACTGGCACGGCGCGTTCAACCTGGTCGACGAAGTGTGGGTGCCGACCGGTTTCGTGCGCGATGCCATCGGGGCAGCGACGGACAAGCCGGTGCTGCGAATGCCGAAAGCCATCGAGTTCGAGGCGCCGGCGGGCATGGATCGCGCGCATTTCGGCTTGCCCCGCGACGAGTTCCTGTTCCTGTTCAGCTACGACTTCAACAGTTTCGCTTCGCGCAAGAACCCGGGAGCTACGATCGCGGCGTTCCGGCAGGCGTTTGGTGATGGCGCCAAAGACGTGCGGCTATTGGTCAAGTCCACCAACGGCGGACGCTTCCCCGACGAGCTGGCGACGTTGCAACGCAGCGTTGCCGACGATCCACGCATCGAAGTGCGCGACGGATTCCTGTCGCGCGAGGAAATGTTCGGATTGCAGAACACCATCGACTGTTTCATCTCGTT
>JAGWZT010000201.1 GCA_018971925.1 Lysobacteraceae bacterium
ATGAAACGGATCCTGCCGTTGTTGCTGTGCCTGTTCGCGCTGCGGGCTCTGGCTGCCGCGCCGAAACCGCTGCTGTTGACCCATGTCGGCCTGATCGACGGGACGGGAGCCGCCGTGCAACGTGACATGAGCATCGAGATCGAGGGCAAGCGCATCGCGGCGGTGTATCCGAGCGGCAGCCGGCCGGCGCCGAAAGGCGCGGACGTGCGCGATCTGGGCGGCAAATACGTGATTCCGGGCCTGATCGACGCGCATGTGCACATCGCCGACGCCGAACCCGATATCGCGCACTACCAGGCGTTCCTGCATGCGCTGTTGCAGGGCGGTGTGACCGGCATCCGCGACATGGCCGGCGACGATCGCCTGCTGCAATTCCTCGCCGAACAGGCGAACTCGGATGCCTTCGCGTCACCCGACATCTTCTACGTCGCGCTAATGGCGGGGCCGAGTTTCTTCAGGGAGGACCCCCGCGCACAAGATGCATCGAAGGGCGAACCGCTGGGCTTCGCGCCCTGGATGCAGGCGATCACCGCGAAAACGGACATTCCGCTGGCGGTCGCGGAAGCGAAGGGCACCGGTGCGACCGGCATCAAGTTGTACGCCAACCTTCCCGCAGCGCTGGTCAAGGCGATCACCGCAGAAGCGCACCGGCAGGGGTTGCGGGTCTGGACGCACGCGACGATCTTCCCGGCCACGCCAAGCGACGCAGTGGATGCCGGCGCCGACACCATCTCGCACAGCCCGTACCTGGTGTGGGAAGCCGCGCCGTCCGTACCCGACGATTACAAGATGCGGGCGATGGGGGATTTCGAACACATCAAACCGGACGCGCCGCAAATCCTCGCGTTGTTCGATGCGATGAAAAAACGCGGCACGATTCTCGATGCGACCCTGCTGGTGTTCAAGGACGAGGCGGAACACCATCCCCAACGCGTCGGCGCAGGCATCATGCCGTGGAGCTATGCGGTGACGCGGCTGGCGCACCAACGCGGTGTGTTGGTCGATGCGGGCACCGACGACGCGGGGTTCCCGTACGGCAAGGACGGGCCGGACCTCGATCGAATGCCTTCGGTACATCAGGAGATGGCACTGCTGGTCGCGTACGCCGGTTTCACGCCGCTGCAAGCCATCGAAGCCGCGACCGAAACCGGTGCCGCGGCGCTTGGCCAGTCCGCGCAACGGGGCACGGTCACGCCCGGCAAGCTGGCCGATATGGTGGTGCTGAACGCCGATCCCTCGCACGACATCCGCAACACCACGAAGATCGATTTCGTGGTGAAGAACGGCCGCGTTTATTCACACGTGAGTGGCCGCTGAACCTCCCACGTAAAGCCCGCGCGACGAACCGTCGTATGGGTTGTGCCGTGGCACTGACCATAAATACACTACCCAGCGGTTCATTTTATGGTCGCAGCTATGCAAACCGATTCCACGGCGCGTGACGCGATCACCGATCCGGTGATCGAGGTACGCGATCTCGACAAGACCTACGAAGGCGGCTTCAAGGCGCTGAAGGGCATCGACCTGACGGTGCGGCGCGGCGAAATCTTCGCGCTGCTCGGCCCGAACGGCGCGGGCAAGACCACGCTGATCAGCATCATCTGCGGGATCGTGAATCCCGGCACCGGCACGGTCACCGTCGATGGCCACGACATCATCCGTGAATGGCGCAAGACACGTACGATCATCGGACTGGTGCCGCAGGAGCTGAAGACCGATGCCTTCGAAACGGTGTGGAATACGGTGCGCTTCAGCCGCGGCCTGTTCGGCAAGGCGCCGGACGACGCTTATCTCGAGCAGTTGCTGAAGGACCTGTCGCTGTGGGACAAGCGCGACGCGAAGATCCTGATGCTCTCGGGCGGCATGAAGCGCCGCGTGATGATCGCCAAGGCCCTGTCGCACCAGCCGACGGTGCTGTTCCTCGACGAGCCGACCGCGGGCGTGGACGTGGAACTGCGCCGCGACATGTGGGCGATGGTGCGGCGGCTGCGCGAATCGGGCGTCACGATCATTCTCACTACGCATTACATCGAGGAGGCCGAGGACATGGCCGACCGGGTGGGCGTGATCAACAAGGGCGAATTGATCGTCGTCGAGGAAAAGACCGCGCTGATGCAAAAGCTCGGCAAGAAGCAGTTGCGGCTGCAATTGCACGAACCGCTTTCCGGTTTGCCGCAAGCGTTGTCCGCGTACGGGCTGGAACTGAATGGCAAACGCGACGAAATCACCTACACCTACGACACCCAGAGCGAGCGCACCGGCATCACCGCGCTGTTGCGCGACCTTGCCGCGGCGGGCATCGGCTTCAAGGACCTGAGCACACGCCAGGACACGCTGGAACAGATCTTCGTGGAACTGGTGAAGGAGGGCGCATGAATCTTCATGGCATCCGCGCGATCTACAAGTTCGAGATGGCGCGTACCGGGCGCACGCTGATGCAAAGCGTGCTGTCGCCGGTAGTGTCCACCTCGCTGTACTTCGTGGTGTTCGGTTCGGCGATCGGCTCACGCATCACCAGCGTCGAAGGCGTCAGCTACGCGGCCTTCATCATTCCCGGCCTCGTGATGCTTTCGCTGCTGATGCAGAGTGTGTCGAACGCCTCGTTCGGCATCTATTTCCCGAAGTTCGTCGGCACGATCTACGAGGTGCATTCGGCGCCGTTGTCGTATCTGGAAATCATCACGGGTTACGTCGGTGCGGCGGCGACCAAGGCCATCGTCGTGGGGTTGATCATCCTCGCCACCGCGCGGGTGTTCGTGGATTACTCGATCGCGCATCCCGCGGTGATGATCCTGTTCCTGGTGATGACCACGGTGGCCTTCAGCCTGTTCGGTTTCATCATCGGGATCTGGGCCGACAACTTCGAGAAGCTGCAAGTCGTGCCGCTGATGATCATCACGCCGCTGACGTTCCTGGGCGGCAGTTTCTATTCGATCCACATGCTGCCTCCGTTCTGGCAGAAGGTGACGCTGTTCAACCCTGTGGTGTATCTGATTTCCGGGTTCCGCTGGAGTTTCTACGGGCTTGCCGACGTAAACGTCGGCATCAGCGTGGCCGCGACGCTGGTGTTCCTTGCGCTGTGCCTGACCGGCGTGTGGTGGATTTTCCGGACAGGGTGGCGCCTGAAGGCTTGAGAATCCCTGCGTAACCTGCTGCGCTACTCGCCACATCCCTGTGGCTCGCCCTGCAGGCCACAGGAGCCTGCCCCGGACTTGCTCCGGGAGCGTTCAAAGCGGCAGTCCCCGCAGCCTTAGTCGCGACGGTTCTTCTGGGGTTCTCTGGGGGAAGCATTTCAGCGGGTGAACAAGTGTGTCCACGTGTGTATTGCATCACACGTTGTCGCGACAATGTCCGGGTTGCGCACTTGCGCGGCCATGCATGGCATCGGCCTTGCTCCGTACTGCCAGAGCCACCTGAGTGCTTCGCGGAAATGTCGTTCGACGTACTGCCAGCCAGCAGCGCCATCACGGCCGACGACTCCCGTCGCGTCGTGCGGCGTTCGCACGGGTTGCGTACGCTGGGCCTGATGCTGGGCGCGGTCATGGTGGCGACGGTGTTGTACCGGCGCGGGGTACCTGCGTCGGTATGGGTGATGCTGGTGGTGTACACGCTGGCATGGCCGCACGTCGCGTGGCTGGTGCTGCGCCGGTGCCGTGATCCGGTCGCGCTCGACCAGCGCTTTTTCATCGGCGATGCGGCGATGGGCGGCGTCTGGATCGCCTTGATGCAGTTCAGCCTGTTGCCGAGCATGCTGCTGGCGACGATGTTCGCGATCACGTTGATCGCGGTCGACGGGCGCTGGCTGCTGCTGCGCGGGTTGGTGATCCAGGCGCTGGCCTGCTGCGTCGCCGCGGTGGCGAACGGTCTTTCGTTCTCGCCGGCAACCGATACCGTGGAGCTGCTGGCATCGCTGCCGCTGCTGGTGGTTTTCCCGATGACGCTGGGCGCGATCATGCGCAGTCTGGCGCGGCGCGTGCGCACGCAGAATCGCCAATTGCTGCGCATGGGCAGCATCGACAGCTTGAGCGGCTTGTTGAATCGCAAACATTGGGAGGACGCGGTCACCGCCGTGATGCTGCGCCACTGTTGCGAGGACGCGGTGATGTTGCTGATCGACGTCGACCAGTTCAAGCACATCAACGACCAGCACGGCCACACCGTGGGCGACGAGGTGATCCGCCGTGTCGGCGCGGTCATCCGCGGCAGCCTGCGCGAGGGTGACCTGGCGGGACGTTATGGCGGTGACGAATTCGCCGTGGTGCTGTGTGGCATCGACATGCATGCGGCCGCGACGGTGGCGGAACGGATCCGCTCCGGCGTGGCCTGTTCGTTGTTTGAACGGGCGCCCGGCCTGCGCTGCACCGTGAGCATCGGGCTCGCGCGCAGCCCGGCCACCACGAACAGCACCCGGGAGTGGGTCAAGGTCGCCGATGCCGCGCTGTATCGGGCGAAACTGGCCGGACGCAATCGCTTCGTGGTGGCGAACTGACGCTGTTTTCGAAGGGCCGGGCGACACATCTGCAGGCGGCGTTCCGGTGCTACCATCCGCGCCACGTCCCACGCGTTGCCGTTGGTGTCCGATGGGTCAGTCTTCGTTCGAAGTGCTCGGAGACATCGCCTTTTTTTCCATCAGCGGCGAACACGACCTCGTGGGCGGCGTCCACCAGATTACCGACGCGATCCTGCGCACCAAGTCACGCGGCGTGGGCAAGTTGCTGGTGGACATC